>DATIDB010000326.1:0-2759 GCA_035456545.1 Alphaproteobacteria bacterium
CGCCGGTGACCCTCGATGCCGAGGCGGAGCGAAACCGGATCGTGCTCGAGGTGGCGGAGGTGCAATTACCCGCGCTCTTCGACGTGATTGGGCTGGACGGCCTGACGGGCACCGGGCGCCTCGCCGGAGAGGTGCCTGTCCTCTTCGAGGCCGGGGATATCGCCGTTGAGCACGGGAAACTCGAAAGCCAAGAGCCGGGGCAGATTCGCTACGAGCCGGCTCAAACGCCCGCGGCCTTGCAAGGGGGCGGAGAGTCCGTTGGCTTGGCTCTCGCCGCCTTGCGGAACATCCACTATGATCGCCTCACGCTTGACCTCGACCGGGAGATCGGGGGAGAGACCCTGGTCGGGCTTCATATCGCGGGAAAAAACCCCGATTTTTACGGAGGTTATCCGGTTGAATTCAACTTGAACCTGAGCGGAAAGCTGGACCAGATCCTGGTTCAGGGCCTGGCCGGATACCGCATCCCTGAAACGATCCAAGAGCAACTGAAGCAGCCGTCCCAGGGCGCAAGCCCGAGCGCACAATGAGAAAATCGATGGCAAGCACCAATATCCTGCGAACCGCCGTGTTTCTATCCGGCGCGCTCATCGCAGCCTGCCAGCCCACCGTAAAGGTGGAAGCGCCGGACAAGCCGATCGTCATAAACTTGAATGTGAAGATCGAGCAGGAAGTGCGCATCAAGGTCGAGAAGGACGCCGAGGAGCTGCTGCAGCAGCGCAGCGACATCTTCTAGAACCGCCGCCCGCTGCTTCGAGGAGACGTGCCCATGATCCGCAAATCATCCACCCTGCTCCCGGCGCTGGCGGCCTTCCTTCTGGCCGCCTCGCTGGCACTTGCCGGACCGCTCGACAAGCCCAAGCAGGACGGGCTGATCGGCGAGCGCCCGGACGGCTATATCGGCTTCGTCGCTGGCGAAATCCCCGTCGATGTGAAGAAGCTGGTCGACAAGACCAATCAGGAGCGCCGCGCCGAATACGAGAAGGTGGCCAAGGAGAACGGCACCTCGCTCGAAGCGGTGCAGGCCATCTTCGGCGAGAAGCTGATCGGACGCCAGCCGCCCGGCACCTATGTGATGACCGCCGATGGGAAGTGGGTCAAGAAGTGACCGGAGCGCGGCCTCGCGCCGTACCGGATAGCATCGACGAGACCCTGGAGCTTCTCGCGCAAGGCCGCTACATCGCCGACCGCAGCCTCGCAACCACCCTGTTCCTGGCGCTGCGCCTGAAACGGCCCGTGTTCCTCGAAGGCGAGGCCGGCGTCGGCAAGACCGAGATCGCCAAGGTGCTGGCGGCGACCCTCGGCCGCGAGCTGCTGCGGCTGCAATGCTATGAGGGACTTGACGTCGCCTCGGCCGTCTACGAGTGGAACTACCAGCGGCAGATGATCGAAATCCGCCTCGCCGAATCGCTCGGCGACCGGGCGCGCGAGAGCCTGGCGGAGGACATCTTCAGCGAGCGCTTCCTGATCGAGCGGCCATTGCTGAAATCGCTGGAGCCGCGCCCGGAGGGGCCGCCGATCCTCCTCATCGACGAGATCGACCGCACGGACGAACCCTTCGAAGCCTATCTCCTCGAAGTCCTCTCGGATTTCCAGATCACGGTGCCGGAGCTCGGCACCATCCGAGCGGCCGAGCCGCCGATCGTCGTCATCACCTCCAACCGCACGCGCGAGATCCACGATGCCCTGAAGCGCCGCTGCTTCTATTGCTGGGTGGATTTCCCGGACGCCGCGCGCGAGCTGGAGATCCTCAAGGTCAAGGCGCCCGACGCCTCGGCCGAGCTGAGCCGACAGGTCGTCGGTTTCGTGCAGGCGCTGCGGAAGCGGGAGCTGTTCAAATTGCCCGGCGTCGCCGAGACCATCGATTGGGCCGAGGCGCTGGCGCAGCTCGACGTGGTCGCGCTCGATCCGAAATCGGTCGACAGCACGCTCGGCGTGCTGCTGAAGTATCAGGATGACATCGCTAAAATCCGCGGCAGCGAGGCCGCCCGCATCCTCGAGCAGGTGAAGGCCGAGCTCGCCGCAGCGCGCGCCTGAGGATGACGGGCACCGACGGACGGCTGATCGAGAATCTTCTTCATTTCGGACGCACCTTGCGCGCCGCCGGGCTGCCCGTCGGACCGGGCAAGCTGATCGACGCCGTCGAGGCGCTGCGCACCGTCGGCCTTTCGCGGCGAGACGACTTCTACTGGGCCCTGCATTCCGTGCTGGTCAGCCGGCGCGACCAACGGCCGATCTTCGATCAGGCCTTTCACCTGTTCTGGCGCAACCCGCAGCTTCTCGAGCGGATGATGGCGCTGATCCTCCCCGGCATGAACGTGAGCAAGGAGAAGGACCGGGCCGAGATCGCGCGACGGCTCGCCGAGGCCATGTCGAGCGGCCGCTCGCCCGAGGCGCCTGAGGTCGAAGAGACGGAGATCGACGCGGCCCTGACCTGGTCGGACCGCGAGATCCTTCGCCACATGGACTTCGAGAAGATGTCCGCGGCCGAGGAGGCCGAGGCCAAGCGCGCGATCGCCGCCTTGCATCTGGCGATCCGTCCGGCGGCGACGCGCCGCTACCGCGCCGATCCCGGCGGCGCGCGCATCGACCCGCGCGGGAGCCTGCGCGCCTCGCTGCGGCAAGGCAGCGGCGCCATCCCCTTGCGCTTCCGCGAGCGCAGCCGGCGGCGGCCGCCGCTGGTCGTGCTCTGCGACATCTCGGGCTCGATGGGGCGGTATTCGCGTATGCTCCTGCACTTCATCCACCGGGCCGCGGCC
>DATIDB010000327.1:0-7247 GCA_035456545.1 Alphaproteobacteria bacterium
ACATCGAGTTCGAAAAGCCGCTGAGCGCTGAAGAAGCGCGCGAGATCCTGCGTGAGGCGCCAGGCTGCCTCGTCGTCGACAAGCGCGAGAGCGGCGGTTACGTGACGCCGGTCGAATGCGTGGGCGACTTCGCGACTTTCATTTCGCGAATTCGCGAGGATTCGACGATCGAGAACGGCCTGTCGATGTGGGTCGTCTCCGACAACCTGCGCAAGGGCGCGGCCCTGAACGCGGTGCAGATCGCCGAGCGCCTTGTCCAGGAGCATCTGCGGGCGGCCGCGTAAGGGCGCTGAGGGACGGCGGGGCGGTCGCCAAGGCCGGCCGCGTCCGGGGGACATGAGGGGATGAGCCAGAGCGGGACTTCGGCGCCAGCCGACGAGGCCGCCGCGCTCGCCGAGCCGGCCCAGCGGGGCCGCGGAGCCTCGCCGGCCGAGCGCGAATTCATCCGCGGGCTGGAGCTGCATCGCGCCGAGCAGCTCGACCAGGCCTTGAAGCACTATGCCAGGGCCGCGGCGCTCGATCCCGGCCACGCCATGGCCTGGAACAACATGGGCGTCCTTTTGCGCAAGCAGGGCAAGCGCAAGCCCGCCCTCGCCTGCTACCGGCGCGCGGTCGCGCTGGCCGAGGCCGACGCCAGCAACCACTCCAATCTCGGCAACGTGCTGCGCGATCTGGGCAGGCTCGAGGAGGCGGAACGGCATGGCGCGCGCGCCGTCGCGCTCGCCCCCGACAACGCCGGGACACACCACAATCACGGGCTGATCCTCCAGGATCTCGGCCGGCATACGGAAGCTATCGCGGAGTTCGACATCGCGATCCGGATCGATCCGCGCAATGCCGGCTATCGCTGGGACCGCGCGCTCAACCTCCTGATGGCGGGCGATCTCGCGCGGGGTTTCGCCGAATACGAGGTGCGCTGGAAGCTTCCGCACAATCCGGCCCCCACGATCGCGCCTGCGGAATGGACGGGCGAGAGCCTGGAGGGCAAGACCATCCTGCTGTGGTCGGAACAGGGCTTCGGCGACACGCTCCAATTCATCCGCTATGCGCCGATGGTGAAGGCGCGCGGGGCGGCCAAGGTGCTGCTGCTGGCGCAGCCGCCGCTCGCGCGGCTCCTCTCCGGCGCGCCGGGCGTGGACCAGGTGGTGACAGAGGGCGCGCCAAGACCGCAATTCGATTGTCACGCTCCGCTCTTGAGCCTGCCCCGGCTCTTCGGCACGACGATCGAGACGATCCCGGCCGAATGCCCCTATCTCAAGGTTCCCGCCCCGGCCGCGAGCCTGCCCCGCCCGCCGGGCGCGCGGCTCATGGTCGGCATCTGCTGGGCCGGCAAGCCGACCCATAAGAACGATCACAACCGCAGCGCCGGGATCGAACCGTTCCTCGCGCTGATGGACGATCCGAAGATCGCCTTCTATTCGCTGCAGAAGGGGCCGCGCGCCGCCGATCTCGTCACCAGCGGAGCCGCCGCGCTGGTCGAGGACTTAAGTCCGCGGATCGAGGATTTCGCGGACACCGCGCGCCTGATGCGCCAGCTCGACCTGGTCATCACGGTGGACACCGCGGTCGCGCATCTGGCCGGCGCGCTCGGCATCCCGGTTTGGGTGGCCATCCCCGCGACCATCGATTGGCGCTGGATGCGCGAGCGCAACGACAGCCCGTGGTACCCCAGCATGCGGCTGTTCCGGCAGGAGCGGTCGGGCTACTGGGCTGCGCCCTTCGCCGAGATGAAGGCGGCTTTGGAGGGATCGCGCCCCGCCGCCGACGCGCAGCCGCGCCGTCCCGCATCTCCGCCACCGCCCCCGAAACCGGCCCAGCCGCAGCCCGCGCGCGGTCCGATCCGAGACCGCCGGCGATGAGGTCATTTCCCTGCCCTCGGTCTTCCTGAAGCCCGACGGCAGCCCGCGCTTCGTCATGCCGATCCCGCGGCGATTCCTCTCCGACGCCGGGGTGGGCTATCTCGCGCGGCATGAGGCGCAGCTCGGCGGCTACGAATACCCGACGCGCGCCTTCCTGGACCAGCATCTGCAGCCGGGCGACGTCTTCATCGATGTCGGGGCGCATTGGGGGCTTTATGCGCTGACCGCCGCGACGCGCTGGCCGGGCGAAGTCGCGGTCCTGGCGATGGAGCCCGAGCCGGAGAACCAGCGCCATCTCCAGACCTGGATCGCCCAAAGCCGGCTTGCCGGGCAAGTGACGGTGGTGCCGGCGGCGGCCGGGGCGGCGGAAGGCGCGGTCACCTTCGCGCGCAACAGCACCATGGGCCATGCGGTCGCCGAGCCCGGCGCCAAGACGCCCTTGGGCTCCTTCGAGGCGCGCATCACCACGATCGACGCGCTGCTTCGCGAGCATCCGGCGCTGCGGGAGCGTCGCACCTTCCTCAAGATCGATGTCGAAGGGCACGAGCCGGAAGTGATCGAAGGCGCGCGCGGCCTGATCGAGAGCGGCAAGGTCGAGGCCATCGTCTGGGAGCGCGGCCGCTCCTATGACGAGGAGCCCTACCGCGCCAGGCTGAGCCAGATGATGGAGCGGCTCTCGCATCTCGGCTACGCGCATTTCCGCTTTCCGCATGAGACCTTGGGCGGACCGCTCCTGCCTTACGTGTTCAATCACGAGCTGGTCAACGTGCTGAGCCTCGGCTCGAGTTTCCTGAGGCGCACGAGCTATGCGCGCCCGCCAGGCCCTTATGTCGCGCCGAACCGTCCCTCCTCCGTATCGCTTCCGCCCGAAGAGCGCCGGCGCTGGACCCGCGCGCTGATGGCCGCGCGCGGCACCGACGGTGCGCGCTGGGCCGATCCCGCGAATTTGGAGGCCGGCGCCGAGGAGCGCGCGCGCCGCGCCGCCATCCACATCGCCGAAGGCAGCCACATCCTCGATCTCGGGGCGGGGCTGATGAAACTGCGGGAGTTCGCGCCCGCCGGCATCCGCTACACCCCCGCCGACCTGGTGCTGCGCGATCCGGCGGGCGTCTCCCTCGACCTGAACTCGGGCGATTTCCCCGGCGGCTCCTATGACGGCGTGGTCATGCTGGAGGTCCTGGAGTACATGCACGACGCCCATGGCGTGCTCTCTCGCGCGCGCAGCGCCGCCTCGCGCCTTCTCCTGAGCTACCGCCTCCATGACGGCTCGGACACCGGCGAACGGCGCGCCGACGGCATCTTCAACGACTTTACCCGCGAGCGGATTCTGGAGCTGCTGGAAGCGAGCGACTGGAAGCCGGTCGCGGTCGAGGACGGCCCCGGCTATGCGATGTTCCTCTGCCGCGCCCTCTCGCGCAGCGCGCGCCTCAACGCAGGCGACGGGCGCGCCAAGAGCGGCTTGGCCGGACGGCTTGGTCTTGGGCGGCGATGAGCGCCAGCTCGCCCCGGCCCTGGCTCGCCTCGATCAGCCCGTACATGCCGCCGACCGCGAGCGTCAACGCCTCCTGAACCGAACAGCCATTGAGCAGGCGCCCGGTGAAGAGCGCGGTGAAGGCGTCGCCGGTGCCGAAGGCGCCGTAGTGCAGGCGCGGCGTCTTGACCGCCCAGGCCTCTTCCGCCGAGACCGCCAGCGTCGTCATCGCGCGCCCAAGCTCGATGCCGGTGACGACGACGAGCTTCGGCCCGAGCGCGCAGAGCCGGTCGGCGGCCTTGAGCGCGGAGTCCAGATCCGTGATCGCCGACCCGGTCAGGTGCTCCACCTCGAAGGCGTTCGGCAGCGCAAGGTCGGCCGCCGGCAAGGCGACCTCGGCGAAAAAGCGCGGCAGGTCGGCGGCGACATAGAGCCCGTGGTTGCGGTCCCCGATCACCGGATCGCAGATATAGAACGCGTTCGGATTGGCGCGCTTGACCCGCGCCACCGCCTCCAGCATCGCATGGCCGTTGGCGACCGAGCCGAGATAGCCGCTCGCCACCGCCGCACAGGTCGGGAACACTCCAAGCCTCTCCAGCCCCGAGGCGAGGGCCGCGACCTCGGCCGCATCGCTCACCTTGCCGGAATAGCTGCCGTAGCCGGGGTGGTTGGAGAAGACGACCGTGTCCACGGCCCAGACGTCGTGGCCGAGGCGCTGGAGGAGCAAGGTGGCGGCGGAATGGCCGACATGGCCGAGGACCACCTTCGATTGGAAGGACAGGAGATTCATGCGGCGGCGAGATTACGGCATTGGCGGGCCGGCGGCGATGGGTCGCTTGCATTGCTCCCTTGCGGGATTTCCCTATATTGCCCCTCATCGTCCCGAACCGCCTTAGGACACGCTTTGCCATGCCCGCTTCGATCCGTCCGCGCCGCAGCGTCCTTTACATGCCCGGCTCCAACGCCCGCGCCCTGGAGAAGGGTCGCGCCCTTCCCGCCGACGGGCTGATCTTGGACCTGGAGGATGCCGTCGCCCCGGACGCCAAGCCGGCGGCGCGCGACCAGATCGATGCGGCGGTGAAGGCCGGCGGCTATGGCGGGCGCGAGCTGATCGTGCGGATCAACGCCCTCGACACCGAATGGGGCAAGGCCGATGCGGCGATGGCGGCGCGCTCGGGCGCCGATGCGGTGCTCCTCCCCAAGGTCGAGAGCGCCGATCAGGTGCGTGCGCTGGACAAGCTCGTGACGACCGAGGGCGCGCCCAAGGAGCTGGCCATCTGGTGCATGATCGAGACCCCGCTTGGGGTTCTCCGCTCCGCGGAGATCGCCGCGGCGGGGGGCCGGCTCGGCGGCTTCGTCATGGGCACCTCCGACCTCGCCAAGGATTTGCAGGCGAGCCACACGCGCGAGCGGCTCCCGATGCTGACCAGCCTCTCCTTGTGCATTCTCGCCGCGCGCGCCTATCGGCTGGCCATCCTCGATGGGGTCCATCTCGACCTCAACGACGATGCGGGTTTCGCGGAGGTCTGCCAACAGGGCCGCGAGCTGGGCTTCGACGGCAAGACGCTGATCCATCCCAAGACCATCGAGGCGGCGAACCGCGCCTTCGCGCCGAGCGAGGCGGAGCTGGACTTCTCCCGCCGCATCATCGAGGCGCATGCGCAGGCGACCGCCGCCGGCCAAGGCGTGGTGGTGGTGGATGGCAGGCTCATCGAGAACCTGCATGTGGAGAACGCCCGCCGGCTCGTCGCGCTCGGCGAGGCGATCGCCGCGCTCGAGCGGGGTGCGGCCAAATGAGCCTCGGCGAAGGGCGTTTCTTCGAGGACTTTCGCCTCGGGGAGGAAATCCGGCACGCGACGCCCCGCACCGTCGGGGCCGCCGACCAGGCCCTCGCCATCGCGCTGACCGGCAGCCGCTTCGCGCTCCATTCGGCCGACACCTTCGCGCAAGGCCTGGGCCTTCCGCGGGCGCCACTCGACGATTGGCTGGTCTTCAACATCGTCTTCGGCAAGACCGTCCCCGATATCTCGCTGAATGCGGTCGCCAATTTGGGATATGCGGAGGGGCGCTTTTCCGGATTCGTCTATCCGGGCGACACGCTGCGCGCGCGCTCCACCGTCATCGGCCTGCGCGAGGCGAGCGCCGGCGACAGCGGCATCGTCTATGTGCGCTCCGAGGGCCTCAACCAGAAGGGCGAGACCGTGCTTTCCTATGTGCGCTGGGTCCTGGTGCAGAAGCGCGTTGCGGGCGCGCCCGCGCCGGCCGCGCAGGTACCGGAGCTGGCGAAAGCCGTGCCCGCCTCCTCGCTGGCGGCGCCCCAGCTCGATCTCGGCCGCTATGATTTCGCGCTAGCAGGCTCCGCCGAGCGGTTCGCCGACTATCCCAAGGGCCGGCGGATCGCGCATCCCTCGGGCATGACGGTCGAGGAATCGTGCCACATGACGGCGACGCGGCTCTACCAGAACACCGCGCGCGTGCATTTCGACCAGCACCGCATGGGCTCCTCCCGGTTCAAGCGGCGGCTCGTCTATGGGGGGCATGTCATCAGCCTCGCCCGCGCACTCAGCTTCGACGGGCTCGCCAATGCCTGCCGGATCCTCGCCATCAATGGCGGCCGGCATGTGGCGCCCTGCTTCGCCGGAGACACGGTCTATGCTTGGTCGGAGGTGCTGGACCGGGCTGAAATCGGCCCCCATGCGGGGGCGCTGCGGCTGCGCACGGTCGCCCTCAAGAACCGCGAGAGCGCCGACTTCCCCGACCGCGGTCCGGACGGAGCCTACGACGCGTCCGTCATCCTCGATCTCGACTACTGGGCGCTGGTCCCGCGCTGAGACAGCCCCTCCTGGCGTCGACGGACGCCTCGTCCTAAGCTGTCTCGCGATTGACTACGCCGCAACGGGCGAGGGGGCGCCCCGCGATGGCAAGCATCCTGCTCGGCTGGGAGCTGGGCAACGGCATCGGCTATGCCCGTCGCCTGAGCGACATCGCCGACCGCCTCAAGGCGGAGGGCCATGAACCGGTCCTGGCGCTGCGCGACCCGGCGGCGCTGGGTGAGCCGCGGCATCGCGTCCTGCGAGGGCCGAAGGTTGTCGGGCGATTGCGGCCGGGCGTCCGGGGCTTCGTTCCGGCGGGCTTCGCCGATCTCATGGCCTGCAACGGCTTCGGCTATCCCGATCATCTCCTCCAGATCCTCCGAGATTGGGAGGCGGCGATCGAGGAGGTCCGCCCCGCGCTCGTCGTGGCCGAATACGCGCCCGTATTGGCGTTCGCCTGTTGGCGGCGCATCCCGACCGTCATGATCGGAACGCCCTATCTGATCCCGCCGGCGGAAGGCGCGCGCTTCCCGGAGCGTCCGGGCATCCGCCCCTATGCGGACCAGGAGGCGGTGCTCGAGATCATGCGTCAGGCGCAAGCGGCGCGAGGGGCCCTGCGGCCGGAGCGCGTGACCCAGCCCTTCGCCGAGGCCACGCGCGTCCCCTATGGCCTGCCCGAGCTGGATCCCTGGACCCGCCAGCGCCGCGAGCGGCTGCACGGGCTGTGGGAGCCCGTCTCGCCCGCCCCGACGCCGACGCGGCCCGGTGTCTTTGCTTATCTCTCCCCGCAGGCGCCCGCCTTTGCGGTCGCGGCGGAGGGACTGGCGCGGGCGGGCGTCCCCGGCGAGGCCTTCATCCCGGGCTGCCCGGAGGCGGTCGCCGCCGCGCTGGAGGCCCGGAACGTGACGGTCCTGCGCGACCCTCCCGCGCGCGGTTGCGCTCGCCCGCGCAAGTCTCGCCTTCCACCACGGCGGATTCGACACCGCGCAGACGGCGCTGGCGCTCGGGCGCCCGCAACTCATCCTGCCGCGCTATCTCGATCAGCGCCTGACCGGAGAATCGCTGTCGGCGCTTGGAACGGGCGCCTTGCTCAACCGCGCCACG
>DATIDB010000328.1:0-24073 GCA_035456545.1 Alphaproteobacteria bacterium
TCGGCGACGTCGCCGACGTGCGCCGCAGCTTCAAGGACCGGCAAGCCTTCGCGCGGATCGATGGCAAGCCCGCCGTCGTGCTCGAGGTCTCCAAGCGCACCGGCTCGAACATCATCGACACCATCGCCGTGGTGCGCGAGGCGGTCGAGGCCGAGCGCGCCAATTGGCCCCCGGGCGTGACGGTCAGCTACAGCCAGGACAAGTCCGAAGACATCCGCGGCATGCTGGAGGATCTCGAGAACAATCTCGCGCTTGCGGTCGTGCTGGTCCTGGTGATCGTGCTGGGTTCGCTCGGCTGGCGGACGACGACGCTCGTCGCCGTCGCCGTGCCCGGATCCTTCCTCGCCGGCATCCTCATGCTGGCCGGCATGGGCCTCACCATCAACATCGTGGTGCTGTTCGGCCTCATCTTCGCTGCCGGCAACGTCGTCGACGGCGCGATCGTCGTCACCGAATACGCCGATGCGCGCATGGCCGAGGGCATCGATCGCCGTCACGCCTACGCCCTCGCCGCCAAGCGCATGGCCTGGCCGATCATCGCCTCCACCGCCACGCAGCTCGCCGCCTTCCTGCCGCTGCTCTTCTGGCCGGGCGTCGTCGGCGAGTTCATGAAGTACCTGCCGATCTCGCAGTTCGTCACTATGGGCGCGGCGCTGGCGATGGCGCTGATCTTCGTGCCCGTGCTGGGCGCAATGTTCGGGCGGTCGGGGGGCGGAACGGCCTCGGTCGACGCGGTCCGCGCCATCGAGCGGAACGAGATCGGTCGCCAGCAGGGCATGACCGGCGCCTATGTGCGTCTGCTCGACCGCGCGCTCCGGCGGCCGGGCTCGGTGCTGCTCGGCGCCACGCTCCTGCTGGTCGCGGTCACCTTCCTCTACGGAGCGTTCGGCCGCGGAGTCGAGTTCTTCCCGAATGTCGAGCCGGACCGCTCGCTGATCGCGGTCCATGCGCGCGGCAATCTCTCGATCTCGGAACAGGACGGGCTGGTGCGCGAGGTGGAGGAGAGGGTGCTGCGGCTCCAGGCGGAGCGCGGCGAGTTCGCCTCGATCTACACCCGAACCGGGAAGCAGGACGGCGGCAACGACAATCTCGCCGAGGATGTGATCGGCACGATCACGCTCGAATTCGCCGACTGGCGCGAGCGGCGCAAGGCCGACGAGATCATCGCCGACATTCTCGAGCGCACCAAGGACTTCGCCGGAATCGAGGTGGACGCGCAGAAGGAGGATGCGGGCCCGCCGGTCGGCAAGCCGATCCAGATCCAGCTCTCCGCGCGCGATCCGGAGGTGATCGCGCCGGCGGCGGCGCTGGTGCGCCAGAAGCTCGCTTCGATGGACGGCATCATCAATATCGAGGACACGCGCCCGCTGCCGGGCATCCAGTGGAATTTCGAGGTCGACCGCGCGCAGGCGGCGAAATTCGGCGCGGACGTGACCGCCATCGGCAACATGCTGAAGCTCGTGACCAACGGGCTCATCGTCTCCGACTACCGGCCGGACGACAGCGACCAGGAGGTCGACATCATCGTCCGCTATCCGCAGCAAGACCGCATGCTGGAGCAACTCGACCGCATCCGGGTCCAGACCGAGATCGGGCTCGTGCCGATCTCAAATTTCGTCACGCGCGTGGCCGAGCCCAAGACCGGCACGATCAACCGGGTCGACCAGCGCCGGGTGATCACTGTGAAGGCGGATGTCGCGCCGGGAATCCTGCCCGACCAGAAGGTGATGGAAATCCAGAAATGGATCGCCGGAGCCGGACTCGATCCGCAAATCCAGATCGCCTTCAAGGGCGAGGACGAGGAGCAGAAAAAGGCTTCCGACTTCCTCTCGAAGGCCTTCGCAGGCGCCGTCTTCCTGATCTTCCTGATCCTGATGGCGCAGTTCAACAGCTTCTACCATACCATCCTGATCCTCTCCGCCGTGGTCATGTCCACCTTCGGCGTGCTGATCGGCCTCTTGCTCACCGCCCAGCCGTTCGGCATCGTGATGTCGGGGATCGGCGTGGTGGCGCTCGCCGGCATCGTCGTCGCCAACAACATCGTGCTGATCGACACCTTCACCCAGTTCCGGCGCGAGGGCCGGCCGGCGCGCGAAGCGATCATGATGACCGGGGCCGAGCGTCTCAGGCCCGTGCTGCTGACCGCGCTCAACAATGTGCTGGGGCTGATGCCGCTCACCTTCGGCATCAATGTCGATCTGCTGAATCGAGCGATCACGGTCGGGGCGCCGTCCTCGCAATGGTGGGTGCAGCTCAGCCAGGCGATCGTCTACGGACTCGGCTTCGCCACGGTGCTGACCTTGGTGCTGACGCCGTGCGCGCTGATGCTGAGGGAGAATGTCGGCGCCTGGTGGGCCCGACGCCGCGGCCCCGCGCGAGAGGAGCAGCACGCGCAGCGGAGCGAGAGCCTGCCGAAGGCGGCGGAGTAGGACGCCGCACCTACCCCTTCAACAGCGCCTTCGCCATCTCGTCCCACTCCGCCTCGAGAGGTACGTCCTCGACCGGCGCCCGACGCGCCCGGCCATACCAGTAGCGCGCGTTGTCGCGGTCGCCTTCCTTGCGATGCAGATAGGCATGCACCCAGGCGCCGGCCGCGCTTGCCTCCGCTTGGGCGCGCCGATGCGCCTTCTCCCAGTCGCCCTTGGCGTCCCACCACAGGGCTTCCTGGGCCGGCGTCAGGCCGGCGGGCGGCTCATCCTTCGTCAGCGAGTCCTTGAACGATGCGAGGTCCATCCTTCGCTCCCTGAAAGCGCGACCAGCGGAACGGCGCGGGATCGACGACCGGCGCCGCGCCGGTCACGAGATCGGCGACGAGCCGCCCCGCCCCCGGCCCGATGCCGAAGCCGTGGCCGGTGAACCCTGTCGCCACGACGAGGCCGGGCAGTTCCGGAACGGCGGAGATCACCGGAATGCCGTCCGGCACCACATCGATCATTCCGGCCCATCGATCGACCGGCCTTGCAGTTGCGAAAACGGGCCAGGCCGCCGCGAGGTTCTTCAGCGCCGCATCGAGATCGGCGCCGGCGGGTTCGGGATCGAGGGTGCGACAGCGCTCGAAGGGCGATGTGGAATCGAGCGCCCAGCGCCGCTGCGTCAGGGCTGCCTCGACGAACCGGCGATTGAGCCCGAGCTGGATATTGTCGCGCTCCTCGACGAACCGCGGCAGGAAGCGCCCGAAGAATCGGAAGCTGTCGGGGACGAGCATGTGGAGCTGCCGGCTCGGATGAGCGACTGTGTAGCCGCCATCGAGCCGCTTGCGGAAGCCGAACCCTGGACCCTTCGCTCCGCCTTCGGGTCCGCCGGCAAGCGGCGCGGTGCGCATCACCGATGCGCGGATGGTGAGCTGCGGCAAGGTCAGGCCGAGGGAGCCGAGAAAGAGGCGCGACCACGCCCCGCCCGCAACCACAACGGTGGAGCAGCGGATACGCCCGCGTTCCGTGACCGCGGCTGAGATGCGTCCGCCTTCGGTTTCGATCCCCCGCACGGCGCAGCCCGAGATGACGCTCGCGCCCGCAGACCGCGCGGCGCGCGCAAGCGCCGGGGCCGCTTTCTGCGGCTCCGCGCGCCCGTCGCTCGCGGTGTAGAGCGCGCCCGCCCAGGCCTGCCCAGAGCCGGGCATCAGCCGCGCCAGCTCGGCCGCACCGATCAACCGGGTGTCGAGCTGGTAGGGACGCGCCGTCTCCAGCCAGTCCTCATGTATTGCAAGTTCGGTTTCGGTGCGCGCCAGGTAGAAGATGCCGGTCTTGCGGAAGCCGACATCCGTTTCGACGCGCGCGGCGAGCCCATCCCACAGGCGCATGCTCTCCAGCATCAGCGGCAACTCGCGCGCATCGCGCCCCTGCTTGCGGCACCAGCCCCAATTTCGGCCGGACTGCTCGCCGCCGATTACCCCTTTCTCGCACAGCGCGACGGCGGCCTTGCGCTCCGCCAAAGCCAGCGCGGCCGCGGCTCCGACGATGCCGCCGCCGACGATCACCACATCGGCGTAATCCGGCGGAGCGCTATCCGAGGGAACTACATCCAGCGGGGGCAACGGCATGGCAGAGGTTGGATCGTATGATGAGGATTCGGAATCGGGGCATTCCGACGGTCGGGAAATCCTTTGCGAAGAAGCGCGTTCACCGCAAGCCGCTTCGCGTCCACGGCGCTGGCCCTAATGGTTTCAGCCGCCCTCGCCGCCTGCGGCGCTTTCACCACCACCGTGCCGCCTCCGTCGGACGGGCTGCGCCAGGCGATGCGCGGAATGGAGGTGACGGTCACGCATGCGTCCCTCGCCGACTCTCTCGAGCGGCCGGTCGCCGGCGCGGGCGAAGGCGCCGCCCTCGGGGCCATGCGAGGAGCAGGAGGCTCCATCTATGTCGGAGCGCATGCCTGCGAGGCGGCCGAGCCTTTCATCTGCCTCATCGGCCTCACGCTCGGAGTCATGGCCGCTCCGTTCGTCGGGGCGGTGGGCGCCGTCGCCGGCAGCGTCGCGGCCCATGACAAGGACGAGGTCCTTGCCGCTCACGACCGCCTGTTGAGCGCCGCGGCGACGCTCGATCCGGTGCAAGGGCTTCAGGATGCGGTGGCGGCCGCCAGCCCGCGCTACGGCCCCGCCGGGCCGGGATCCTCGGCGAAGGATATCCGCCTGCAGCTCGCGATCGAGGATTTCGGCCTCAGCTCGGCGGGAACCTATGAGCCGGATGTCTGGGTGGTCATGACCGTGAGCGGACGGGTGGTGCGCGGAGCGGACAATGAGGAGCTCTATTGGCGCGTCTGGTCCTATCAGGGCCCACGGGTGCCGTATTTCTCGCTGGCCGCGGCCGCGCCGGACTCGCTGAACCGCGTGGCCGAGGCCGCCTATCGCTCCACGGCCGAGCGCCTGCTGTACGATCTTCTGGCGGGTTCGGTGAACGAAACCCTGCCGGGCAATGGCCGGACGGTGTCGACGGTCGCGGCAAAATACATGCGGCATGGCTCGGAGCTGCGCGAATACGAGATGAGCGATGCGCTGGACGGCGGAGCCCTCCAGCTCACCGCCGGCCGGCCCGCGCGCTGGCCCGACCTGCCGGTGGACGAGACGGCGCCGATTCCTCCGCCGCCGCCCGAGCCCGAGCCGGTCGTCGCGACGTTGCCGTCTCCCGCGCCGCCGGTCGCGTCTGCGCCCGCTCCGCTCGCCGCGGCTGCAACGCCGGCCGAGACGCCAGAGGCGGCGCCGCAAGCGGTCAAGCCGAGCCTGCCTCCGGCCGACGGGCGCTGGAAAGCCGCCACCTCCAACTGGAACATCCGCGTCGAGCTTGAAAACAGAAGATTCGAAGGAAACGCGCTCTGCGAGCCGCGCAACCAGCGCTATCGCATCTCCGGGCGCATCGCCAAGGACGGCACGATCGAGGGCTCCGGATCTCCCACCCGCGCGACGTTCGAACACGGCGGCATCCACATCGCCGGCCGCTGGCCGGTTCTTGTCATGCCGGCGCGCATCGGCTGCGTGGAAGCGTCGGTCCCGCTCGATCCCGCCTAACGGTGAGGCGAGGTCTCTTCGATCAAGGGCCTCGCCGTGCGCCGAGGAGGTTTCGCTCGACCGTCTCCAAATGTCGGCGCATGGCCTCGGCGGCGCGCTCCCGGTCGCGCTCGGCGATCGCGGCGACGATCGCCTCATGCTCGGCGAAGCTGTGGTGATCCGGTTCGGGCTTGACCTTGCTGACCCTGAGGCGGCCCCAGGCGACGGCGCGGCGCACCGCGCCCAAGGTATCCAGGAGCGAGACCAGAAGCGCGTTCTGCGTCGCCTCGGCGACGGTCCGGTGCAGCCTGTTGTCCCAGCTCTCGTATTGACGCCAGGTCGCCGCCGCCCGGCTTCGGCTCATGCAATTGCGCATCTCGGCGATCTGCGCCGGGGTGGCGTTGACCGCGGCGAGACGCGCCACTTCCGGCTCTATCAGGAGGCGGGTGCGCATCACTTCGGCCGGGTTGGTCCGCCGCACCATCGCATCGAGGTCTGAGACGGTGGAGATGGGCCGCGTGCCGACAAAGGTGCCCTTGCCGACATGCCGCCAGATCTGCCCCTCCGCCTCGAGCACCGCGAGAGCCTGGCGCAGCCCGGCGCGCGAGACGCCGAGCGATCGGCTCAGCTCCCGTTCGGGCGGCAGGCGGCTGTCGACGGGAAGGCCGCCGCCATCCAGATAGGCCCGCAGGCGGGAAAGCGTATCCACGCCCCGGCCGTCTGCCACACCATCCATGGCGTCCCCTTGACCAATAGTCTCATTGGTTCCTTACTTTTACATCAGTTCTTCCGATATATCAACGGTTTAATTGACAGCCCGAGAACCGAGTGCAATAACCAAGCGTCAATTGGTTGCAGTTTTTAAAGCGACCTTTGAACGCCAGTGAAAAACCTGCGGGAGGATTCGAGCATGCAAGGGCTGTTGAAGCGGGCCGTGCGCCTGGGCGCCGCCGCCGCACTCGCCGTCGCGATGGCCGCGCCTGTCGCGGCCGAAGCGGCGGAAGGCAAGATCCATGTCGCCCTCGGCGACGTGCCGTCGATCGAAACCCTGAACCTCTTGATCGCGGTGGAGCGGGCAAAGGAGCGGGGCCTCGACATCCAGGTCACGCCGTTCAAGTCCGAAGACGTCGCCGCTCAGGCGGTGGTCGGCGGGCAGGCGGATGTCGGCGTCGGCACCCCCTACGCCATGATCCAGAAGGTCAAGGCGCCGATCCGGCTCTTCTATCAGATGAGCAATCTGCGCTTCTTCCCGGTCGTGGACGCCTCCGTCTACAAGGACTGGAAGGACCTGAACGGGAAGGAAGTCGTCGTGCATTCGCGCGGGTCAGGCACCGAGGCGATCATGAAGATGATGGCCCAGCGCAACGGCATCGAATACGGCTCGATCAGCTACGTTCCGGGCTCGGAGGTCCGCGCGGGCGCGATGCTCCAGGGCAACATCAAGGCGACCGTGGTGGACGCCGCCAATCGCCGGCTGCTCGAGGAGAAGGCGCCCGGCAAATTCGCCGTGCTGCCGATGGAGAACGTGAACGCGACCGACGAGGCCCTCTTCGCGAACACCGAGTTCCTGGAGCGGGAAGCCGATGCGGTGACGGTGCTGGCCGAGGAGCTGATGAAGACCTGGCGCGAGATCAACGCCAACCCGGCAGTCGCCGCCGAGCTGCGCAAGAAATACAATCTTCTGCCGGACCTGCCCGCCGACGAGGAGGGCGAGATCGTCGCCTACTACACCGAATCCGCGGAATCGAAGGCGTTCCCGGAGGACGGCGGCAACCCGGGCGCGGTGAAGGCCGATTTCGAGTTCTACGCGGTTTCCGGGCAGCTCGAGGGCGATCCGGCCTCGCTCAAGGTCGAGGATTTCTGGACCTTCGAGGTGGCCGAGCGGGCGCGGAAGAACCTCGGCCAGTGACCGAGCTGCCACGGGCCAGCTTCAACGAGCGCGCTCCCGCGCGGGCGGCGGTCGCGGAGGGGGACGGCATCGCCGTCCCCCTGCGGGCCGGCGCCGAGCGCGCGGGCGACCATGTCTTCTGGTGGCGGCTCGCCTCGATCGCCATCGTCTGCGGCGCCTGGGAGATCGCCGGGCGCATTCCGATCAATTACGCCTTCCCTTCCTTCTTTGAAACGGCGCTCGCCTTCGGCCGCATGATCGCCGACGGCAGCCTGCCCAAGGCCTATGTCTCGACCCTGCAGCCGTTGCTGCTGGGGATCGCGATCTCGGCCGGGCTCGGCATCGGGCTCGGCATCCTGATGGGGCTCCGCCGCACGGCAGAATGGTTCGGCGCTCCGGTCTTCATCGTGCTGCAATCGGCTCCGGTCGCGGCCCTCATCCCGCTCATCACCTTCGTCTACGGCATC
Organism: Alphaproteobacteria bacterium; assembly: GCA_035456545.1. GTDB lineage: Bacteria > Pseudomonadota > Alphaproteobacteria > JAREAF01 > JAREAF01 > JAREAF01. The sequence goes on from DATIDB010000328.1 coordinate 7,835, forward strand.
GGGCTGACCTCCAAGACCCTGGCGGTCATCGCGCTCGCGCTGCCCGTCATCGTGCTGAACAGCTACAAGGCCGTGCGCAACGTGAACCCCTCGCTGGTGGCGATGGCGCGTTCCTTCCTCGCCTCGCGCTGGCAGCAGATCCTGCGCATCATCCTTCCCGACGCCTCGCCCTTGATCTTCGCGGGCCTCAGGCTCGGCATCGCGGCGGGGTTCATCGGCGTCGTGCTGGCCGAGCTCCTGATCACCCCGACCGGTATCGGCGACCTCATCACCTATCACCGCTCGGTGGCCGACTATGCGGAGATGTACGCCGTGATCGTCTCGATCATCCTGTTCTCCGCCGTCACCCTCTCGGTCCTGCAGAAGCTGGAGATCGTGCTGTTCCGACCGGAGCAGCGGGAGGCCGGGGCATGAGCGCCGCGACCGCGCCGGCCGGGGCCGTGATGGCAAATGGCGCCTCGCAGGCGATCGTCAGCGTGCGCGGGATCGGCAAGACCTATGACGGCGGCGTCGAGGCCTTGCGCGACATCGACCTCGATTTCCCCGCCGGTGCGCTGACCGCGCTCCTCGGCCCCAGCGGCTGCGGCAAGACCACGCTCCTGAAGATCATCGCCGGGCTGCTCGAGCCCAGCCGCGGGGAGGTGCGGGTGAGCGGGCGGCCGGTGACAGGCCCCGGTCCCGAGCGCGCCTTCGTCTTCCAGGATTTCGCCCTGATGCCGTGGGCCACCGTTCTGCGCAACGTGGCCTTCGGGCTGGAGCTGCGCGGGGTGCCGAAGTCGGAGCGGCGCCAGCGCGCCCGCCAGGCCATCGAGGAGGTCGGGCTGGCGGGGTTCGAGGAGCGCTATCCGCACGAGCTCTCGGGGGGCATGCGCCAGCGCGTCGGCCTCGCCCGGGCGCTTGCCGTGGAAGCCGAGGTGCTGCTGATGGACGAGCCCTTCTCGGCGGTCGACGAGCAGACCCGGCGCAAGTTCCAGGAGGACCTGCTCCATCTGCGGCAGGTCGAGCGCAAGACCTTCCTCTTCGTCACCCATTCGATCGAGGAGGCGGTCTATGTCGCCGACCGCGTCGTGCTCCTCTCGCGCCGGCCCGGACGGGTCTCGCAGGTGATCGAGCCGCAGATCGACCGCGGCGCCTCGCCGGAGGACATCCGCCGCGACCGGCATTATCTCGACACGGTCGAGGAGATCTGGCGGGGGCTTCGGCAATATGTCGACTGAGCGGAGATAACAGATGCTGGTGTTCGGCTGGCGCATTCCGATGATGGCCTCGCTCCTGGCCTGGGTGCTGCTCTGGGAGATCGCCGGCCGCGCGGGCTGGTCGTTCCTGATCCCGCCTTTCACGGACATCCTCGCCAGCCTCGCCAGGATCGCGGCGACGCCGACTTTCCGCGACGCGACGGTCATCACCTTGCGTTCCTTCGCGATCGGCATGGCGCTCGCCATCGTCGTCGGGGTGCCGCTCGGCATTCTCATGGGCCGCGTGCGCGCGGCCGACCGGCTCCTCGGGATCTGGGTCGATCTCTTCGTCTCCGCCCCCCTGACGGCGCTCGTGCCGGTGCTGATGATCCTCTTCGGCTTCGGCGAGCAGACCATCGTGATCACGGTTTTCCTTTTCGCGGTCTGGATCATCGCGCTCGATACGCGCGCGGGCGTGCGCCACATCTCGCCCTCATTGATCGAGATGGGGCGCAGCTTCGGCGCCAGCCCCATCGCCCTCCACGCCAAGGTCATCATCTGGGCGGCCTTGCCGGAAATCCTGGCCGGCATCCGCGTCGGCTGCATCCGCGGCGTCAAGGGCGTCGTCATCGGCCAGCTCCTGGTCTCCATCATCGGCTACGGCGCGCTCTTCGAGCTTTACTCGCGGAATTTCCTGATGAAGGAATTCTGGGCCCTGACGATCCTTCTCTTCGCCTTCGCGATCCTGCTCTCCGAGGGGATCGCGCTCCTGGAGAAACGCGTCGAATACTATGCGGGAGTGAGAAGTTGATGACCGAGAACGGCGCCTTCGTCTTTCCGCCGCCCCCGCGGCCGAGCCTGCCGGTGCGCGGGACGGAAAAGCTGTTCCCGGTGCACCGGATCTATTGCGTCGGCCGGAACTACGCCGAGCACGCGATCGAGATGGGCCACGATCCGGATCGCGAGCCGCCCTTCTTCTTCCAGAAGAACCCCGACAACCTGGTCACGGATGGCGGTTTCCCGTATCCCGACAAGACCGCCGACGTGCACTACGAATTCGAGATGGTGGTGGCGCTCGCCAAGGGCGGGCGCGACATCGCGGTCGAGCGAGCGCTCGATCACGTCTACGGCTACGCGGCCGGGCTGGACATGACGCGCCGCGACCTTCAGGCGGAGGCCAAGAAGCTCGGCCGGCCCTGGGACGTCGGCAAGGCCTTCGAGCACTCGGCGCCTTGCTCCGAGATCGTGCCCGCAAGCGCGATCGGCCATCCCGGGAAGGGAGCGGTGCGCCTCACCGTCAACGGAGCGGTCAAGCAGCAGGGCGATCTCGCCCAGATGATCTGGAAGGTGCCGGAGATGATCTCGATCCTCTCCGGGCTGTTCGAGTTGAAGCCGGGCGACCTCATCTTCTCCGGAACGCCGGCCGGCGTCGGCCCCGTCAAGCGCGGCGATGTCCTCGAAGGCCAAGTCGAGGGCGTGGCCGGGCTCACGGTGCGGGTGGTCTAGACCGCGACCGGTTCGTAGAACAGCACCGCTTCGGCCAAGCCCGGCGCGAGCTCGCGCTCCGCATGCAGCAGCCGCCGCGCGACGTAGCGCCGTGCAATCGCCGCCGCGCGGCCATCCCCGCCCGATAGGGAATGGCCGGCCTCGTCCAGAAGCAGCGAGGCGCAGAGCAGGTCCGCGGTGTGGTCCAGCAGGCGCTTCGCCAAATGCTGTCCGCGGCCGGGATCGGCGCGCACGGCGGCAGAGTCGGATGCGATCTCATCCAGCAGCCGTCGGACGGGCGGGACTGCGTCTTGGACCCCGGTCGGCAGCGAGTCCAGCAGCGCGCCGATCCGAGCCGAGAGGATTGCCGCCCCTTGCGCGGGCCCGGCGAGGATGCGCAGGAGCTCCAGGGCCTGGATATTGGAGGGGCCCTCCCACACCGTCAGAACCTGCGCATCGCGCAGGAGGCGCGCGGTCGCGTATTCCTCGGTGTAGCCGATGCCGCCCAGCATCTCGATGGCAGCCGAGGCGGCGCGCACCGCTTGCTCCGCCGTCCGGTACTTCGCGGCGGCGACCAGGAGGCGCAGCCAGGCGCGGTCCTCCTCCCTCGCGGCCGTTCCGCGCCGCCACACCTTATCGAAGGCATCGGCCGCCGCGACGGCCATGAGCAGCGAGGCCTCCAGCTCCATCTGCAGTTCGAGCAGGCTCGCCTGCACCATCGGATAGGACAGGATCGGCGCGCCGAAGGCGCTGCGCCGGCCGGCATGCCCGAGAGCCTCGACGAAGGCGCGGCGTTGCGCCCCTGCGGCGGCGAAGATGTTGTGGACGCGGCTGAACTCCAGCGCCTCCATCATCAGCTTGAAGCCGCGCGGCGGCGGCGCGACCTCCTCGGCATAGGCCTCGAGAAGGTCGATCTCGCCGGTCGGCAGCCCGCGCGTGCCGAGCTTGTCCTTGAGGCGCCGGATGCGATAGCCGTTCGGCGCGCCGTCCGGCCTGATCCGCGGCACCAGGTAGAGGCCGAGCCCGGCGCTCCCCGGCGGCGCGCCGCCAGGGCGGGCGGTCGCGATGGCGACGTCGCAGCCCGCATTGCTGCAGAAGAATTTCAGCCCGCTCAGCGCGAATCGGCCTCCGCCGAGATCCCGCGCCGCCGTTGTGCTGGCGCCCACGTCGCTGCCGCCGTCCTTCTCGGTCGCCCAGGTGCCTCCCGTCCAGGCGGTCCCGTCCATCCGCGTCAGAGGCGGGAGCCAGCGCGCGCGCAGCTCCGCCGGTGCGAGCCGGTCCAGCACCAGCGCGACAGCTCCGGTCAGCGTGACCGGGCAATGCACCGAAATATCCGCCTGCGAAAGCAGGTACCCCATGACGAAGGTCAGCAGGAACGGCTCCGGGTCGGTCCCATGATTGAGCGCGACCATGCCGTGGCGGTAGGCGTCCCGATGGATCGCGGCGTAGCGCGGGTTGACGAGGAGCCGGGCCGCCGGATCGCCCTCGGTCGTCTCGATCAGGCGCGGCGGCGCCTCGCGGTCGCTATAGGCCGCGGCGGGGTCGGCCTCCTCGGCGACCCAGCGGCCGAAACGCTCCAACCGTTCCCCGTTCTTCTCGGCCAGGCCGGGCCGGAGGCGGGCGAGAGCCTGGTGAAGAAAAACATCGTCGGAATAAGCGTTTCCCTCGCCAAAACCCCGAAGACTGCGCATCAGGCCTCCCCCGGACCGGCCCCACGCGGCCCTGCAATAACACGTAAGTCTGGCCTCTACAGGGCGCCATTGCCCAAACGGAGCCGCCCGCTATGATATTCCAGATCAAATATCAAATCGGCAGGGAGGACTGACCCATGCGCATGATCCGGAGCCTGATCGCCTTGTTGGCGGTCGTGGCGCTCGCCCTCGGCCTCGCAGGCCCCGCGGCCGCGCAGAAGCTCGTGATCTCGAACTGGGACGCCTACATGCCGCCGGACTTCCTCGAGAACTTCACCAAGGAGACGGGCATCCAGACCGAGATCTCCCTGCATGCGACGAATGAGGAGATCATGGGCAAGCTGATGGCCTCCGGCGGCCAGGGCTTCGATGTGGTCTTCGTCTCCTCGCCCTTCGCCGAAGCGCTGCACAAGCAGGGCATGGTCGCGGAGCTGGATCATTCCAAGATCCCGAACCTGAAGAATCTCTATGACGAGGCGCGCAAGCTCGGCTACGACCCCGGCAACAAGTTCTCCGTCCCCTATACCTGGGGGACGACCGGGCTGTGCTACCGCAGCGACCTGGTCAAGGGCGATCTGACGAGCTGGAGGGACCTGCTTCAGCCGACGGACGACCTCAAAGGCAAGATCACCATGACCACGACGGAGCGCTGGCTCCTGGCCGCGGGCCTGCTCGCGCTCGGCAAATCCGTCAACACCACCGATCAGGCCGACATCGACGCCGCCAAGGCGCTCCTGGTCGAAGCCAAGAAGAACTTGCTCGCCTACGACGACACCACCTTCTATTCGAAGCTGGTCTCGGGCGAGGCGCTGCTCGTGCAGGCCTGGGACGGCTGGTGCAATTACGGCATCGCCGAGAACCCGGCGATCAAATTCGTCATCCCCAAGGAGGGCAGCGACCTTTGGGCCGACGTGATCGTGATCATGAGCGGCTCGCAGAACCAGGAAGCGGCGCATAAATTCATCGATTACGTGCTGCGCCCGGAAACCGGCCAGTGGGTGGCCTCGAACATCCTCTACAAGGTGCCCAACAAGGCTGCGATGGAGGCGCTGGACCCGGCGCTGTTCAAGCAGTATCCGAACCTGGCTATCAGCGCGCCGGACATGCTGAAACTGGAGGAGTTGCGCGACCTCGGCCCGGCGCTGAAGATGTATTCGCGCGCGGCGACGGAGATCACCTCGGCGCAGTAGACGTGCCATCTTGGATGGGGAACTGCAAAACCCGGACTCCCTCCTCACCCTTCGAGGCTCGCTTCGCTCGCGCCTCAGGGTGAGGAGGCGGAAAGGAGACGGCGAACCGGTCTTCGACGGCCTCCGCTCGATTCTTCAACCTCATCCTGAGGCGCGCGCCGAAGGCGGCCTCGAAGGATGAGCCTGCACCGTCCGCCATGACCCCCACACTCCGACGCGCCGCCCTGATGGCGCCGGGCCTCGGCTGGCTGGCCCTGTTCCTGCTCGTGCCCTGTCTGCTCGTTCTGGGCTTGAGCTTCTTCGAGCGCGGCGTCTATGGCGGCGTCGATTACATCTTCACCTTCGAGAACTATCGGCGCGCGGTCGACCCGCTCTACCGCTCGATCCTCATCAACTCCGGCTGGCTCGCGCTCTTGGCCACGCTCGCCTCGGCCCTGATCGGCTACCCGGCGGCCTATGCCATCGTCAAGGCGCCTCAGCATCGCCAGGCGGCGCTGCTCGTCCTTGTGATGCTACCCTTCTGGAGCAACTACCTGATTCGCACCTATGCCTGGATCGTGCTCCTGAACCGGGAGGGGCTGATCAATCGCGCGCTGGCCGCTCTCGGGGCATCCGAGCCGCTGCCGCTCCTCTACAACGACTTCGCCATCGTGCTGGGGCTGGTCTACGGCTACCTGCCTTTCATGGTGCTGGCGATCTACTCCTCGCTGAGCCGGCTCGATTCGGCGCTCCTGGAGCAATCCGCCGATCTCGGCGCCTCGCCCGCGAGCACCTTCCTGAGGATTACCCTGCCGCTCACGCTTCCCGGCCTCGCCGCCGGATCGATCTTCGTCTTCGTGCTGTCGATCGGCAACTTCATCACGCCCGACCTGCTCGGCGGCGGCCGTCGGGTGATGGTCGGCAACCTCATCTACAAGCAGTTCCTCGCCGCGCGGGACTGGCCGTTCGGCTCGGCGCTGGCCTTTCTTCTGATCGCGGTCATGATGCTGCTCCTGTTCGCGCAGGCCCTGGTGGTGCGCAAGAGCGGCGGGGAGCGGCCGGCATGAGGCGCGGGAGCGGCGCTCGGCTGCTGAACCTCCATCTCGGCCTGGTATTTCTCTTCCTCTACGGGCCGATCCTGGTTCTGGTGGCGCTGTCCTTCAACCGCGCGGGGCTGCCGACGGCCTGGACCGGCTTCTCCTTCCGCTGGTACGAGGCGCTCGCGGGCAACGCCTCGATTCATCATGCGGTGGCGAACACGCTGATCGTCGCGGCCTCATCGACCCTGATCGCGACCGCGCTGGGCACGTTGCTCGCCATCGGCGTCGAGCGCGGCCGCGGCGGGGCGGCCCTCGACGCCGCGCTCTTCGCGCCGATGATCATCCCGGACATCGTGCTGGCGATCGCGCTGCTCTCCTTCTTCAGCATGATGAAGATGACCCTGGGCCTGCATTCGATCGTCCTGGCCCATGTCGTCTTCAACATCGCCTTCGTCGCGGCCGTGGTGCGCACGAGGCTCAAGCATTTCGACTGGGCGGTGGTCGAGGCCTCGGTCGATCTCGGGGCATCGGCGCTCACCACCTTCAGGCTGGTCACCCTGCCGATCATCTTCCCCGGCGTGCTGGCGGCGGCGCTGCTTGCCTTCACCCTCTCGGTGGACGAGTTCATCATCGCCTACTTCACCTCCGGCGCGGGGCCGGCTTCGACGACCTTCCCGATGCGGATCTATTCGATGATCCGCTTCGGCGTGACGCCGGAGATCAACGCCGTCGCGACCATCGTCATGGGGGTGAGCTTCACCCTGGTCCTGGTCTCGCAGCGGCTCCTCGGGGCGCAAGACCGGGCCTGACCGCCCTGCCGGCGGCCTCGACGATATTGGCGAAGGAGCGATAGACGAACGCGTCCGCGCCCGCTTCGCTTTCGGCGGCGGCGAGCGCGGCGACCGCCTCGTGATGGGGCGAGAGACCGCAGGCGGGATCCGTCGCCGCCGCATCGCCCAGGAGCGCGAAGGCCTGGCAGCGGCAGCCGCCCCAATCGATCTCGCGGCGATCGCAGGAGCGGCAGGGCTCCGGCATCCAATCGGTGCCGCGGAAGCGGCGGAACGCCTCCGAGCTCTCCCAGATCTCCGCGAGCGGCCGCTCGCGGATGCTCTCGAAGACGAGGCCCGCGATCGAATCCGCGGCATGGCAGGGCAGGACCTTTCCTGACGGCGTGACGGTCAGGAACTGCCGGGCCCAGCCGCCCATGCAGGGCTTCGGCCGCCGCGCGTAGTAGTCCGGCACGACATAGTCGATGACGATGCGCCCTTCGAGCCGCGCCCGCGCCTCAGCCACGACCGCATCGGCGGCCGCGACCTGCGCGCGCGTGGGGACCAAGGCGGCGCGGTTGGCGAGCCCCCAGCCGTAATACTGGACATGCGCGACCTCGATGCGCCGGGCGTCGAGCGCGACCGCCATCTCGATCATCGAAGGGAGGCGGTCCAGGTTCTGTCGATGCACGACCAGATTGACGGTCAGCGGCAGCCCGGCGCCGCGCACGAAGGCGGCGACGGCGCGCTTCTTCTCATGCCCACCCGCATAGCCGCCGATGCGGTCGGCGGAATGCTCCTCGCTGTCCTGGAAGCTGATTTGCACATGGTCGAGCCCGGCCGCGGCCAGAGCCTCGACGCGCGCCTGGTCGAGGAGCACGGCCGAGGTGATGAGGTTGGCATAGATGCCGAGCTCCCGCGCCGCGGCGACGATCGCCTCCAGGTCCTTGCGCGCGGTCGGCTCGCCGCCCGAGAGATGCACCTGCAGCACCCCGACCGCCGCCGCCTGGCGCAGGAGATCGACCCACTCCTGCGTGTCGAGCTCGTCCCCAGACCGCGCCAGCGCCACCGGGTTCGAGCAATAGGGGCAGCGCAAGGGACAGCGATGCGTCAGCTCGGCGAGAATGGCGAGCGGGGGCGGCATCAGGCTCATACCGCGATGACTCCCTTGCCGACGAGGTCGCGCAGCAGCTCGAGCACGTCGTCCCGGATCACCTCGCGCGGCGCGGAGTAGTCGCGGGCCAGAGCGTCGACGATGGCGGCGATGCTGGTCGCGCCATCGACGCGCTGCAGCACGGCGAGAGCGATCTCATCCGGGATGAAGACGCGCTCGGGCGCCTGCACGATCCATTGCCCGCGCTGCGCGTTGTGTTGCAGCCGAGCACCGCGCGGAAAGCGCGGGATCGAGCCCTCGCCGATGAGGGGTCCCATGCTCACGACGCTCCTTGCGGACGAAATGCGCCGGGCGGCGGCAACCCCGGCGTCACATAGGCGTGGTGCAAGGCGTCGAGCTGCGCCCAGAGCAGGTCGGTCTTGAAGGAGACCGCGGCCAGGACCGCCTCCTGCCGCTCGCGGCTTTCGGCGCGATCCAGCACCCAGTCGAGCGTGAATGCCACATCCTCGGGCGCCTCCTTCAGCCGCCGCTGGAAATAGGCGAGCGTCCGCTCGTTGGCGAAATCGTAGTGCTTCAGGAGCCCGGCGATGCGCTCTTCGTGAATCGCCGGCGCGAAAAGCTCGGTCAGCGAGGAGGCGATGCCTTCGAGAAGGCTGCGCTCGCGCACGAACTGCACATAGGCGTCGACCGCGAAGCGCACGCCGGGTAGCAGGCCCTCATGCCGGAGCACCTTGCTCCGATCGAGCCCCACGGCCTCCGCCAGCACCAGCCAGCGCTCGATGCCGCCTTCATTTCCGGGGCCGCCGTCATGCTCCTCGATCCGCTTGCGCCAGGAGCGGCGCAGCGCCGGATCCTCCATGCGCGAGAGCAGCGCCGCGTCCTTCAAGGGTATGCGCGCCTGATAGTAGAAGCGGTTCAAGACCCAGGCCTGCACCTGGCCGCGATCCAGCTTGCCGCCATGGAGCAGCCGGTGAAAGGGGTGCAGGCTGTGATAGCGCTCCTCGCCGATGCGCCGGATGCGGGCGAGGAACTCCTCTCGGCTCCACGGGGCGTCCGTCACAGCCGCAGCTCCATCCCGTCCGCCGCCACCTCCCAGCCCCCGGCCGCGGCCTCGGCGCGCTCCGCCGAATCCGCCAGCAGCAGCGGATTGGAGTTGTTGACGTGAATGAAGATCTTGCGCTTCACGCCCAGCGGCGCGAAGGCGGCGATCGCGCCGGAGGCGCTGATATGGCCCATGCGCCGACCGGTCTTGCTCCCGGAGCCTTCGGCGATCATTTCGTCGTCGCGCCAGAGCGTGCCGTCGAAGAACACGAGTTCCGCGCCTCGGAGCCGCGCGGCGATCTCGGCGGTCATTTCCGCGCAGCTCGGAATGAAGAAGAAGCTCCGCCCGGCCTCGTCGGAGAGTTTCAGGCCGACCGTGTCCTCGCCGATCCGCGCGGTGTCGAGAACGGCCTCGGCCGCTTCGAGATAGAGCGGCGTCTTGCCCGGGACCGGAAAGGCTTCGAGGACGACTCCCAGCGGCGCGCCTTCGGGTTCCCGCAGCACTGTCGGCTCGCCCGGAACCAGTCGGCGCCGATCGACCGTCTCCGGCGACAGCACATCGAAGATCGGGTTGCCCCGGAGAATGGAAAGCACGCGCGCCGTCGCATAAAGGGCCAAGGGCTGGCGCTCGCGCAAGCTGAGCAGGCCCGCGATCGCGTCGACATCGCCGTTGGTCAGGACCACCGCCCGGATCGGGCTGTGGCGCAGTCCCGCGCGCGGATGGAGGGGTGAGGCGGATTCGATCTGCTGGCGCAGGTCGGGCGAGGCGTTGAGAAGAACCCAGCGCTCCCCGTCGGCCGAAACCGCAAGCGAGGCCTGGCTCGCCGGCCGCGCGGCCGGATCGCCGGCGCGAGCGCGACGGCACGCCTCGTTGTTGGCGTTCCACTGCGGAAAGCCCCCGCCCGCCGCCGCTCCCAGCACGCGGATCCAGAGGGTCATGGCGTCAAGGGAAGAAACAATCCGCCGCGCGCGGACCTCCTCGACGGAGCCCCTGAACGCGCGGCGGCGTTCTGTGCGGTCAGAAGATCAGAGTTCCGCCGGGTAATAGGCGTTGATCTCCAGGCCCACGCAAATTTCGACGATTTTCGGCTTCGACCAGGCCATCCCGTGTCCTCCTACGTGGCCGAGGGGCGCCCCTCAGGACAGGTTAAGTTAGAACGCCATCTGAAGAGGTCACAATACTAACAGAACCCCTACCCCTTTCGTAACGATCTGTTCGTCACCCCGTTGCGCCTCCGAACCGGGCGGCCAAACCGCGTGCGGGGTCGTAGGCCAGGATGGCCGCCCCGAGGAAGAGGGCGAGCGCGCCCAGCACGACCGCCGCCGAAAACCCGTTGAAGGCTCCGTAAAGCGCGAACCGGATCAGCTCAACCGCATGCGTGAAGGGATTGGCGGCCGCGACATCGTGCAGCAGGTCGTTGGCCTCCTTGAGCCGCCAGAGCGGGTAGAGCGCCGAGGAGGCGAAGAACATCGGGAATATGACGAAATTCATCACGCCCGCGAAGTTCTCGAGCTGGCGGATCAGCGAAGACAGCAGGAGCCCGATCGAGCCCAGCATCAGGCCGGTCAGGACGAGCGCCGGCAGCGCCGCCAGATAACCGATCGGCGGCGCCTCGATGCCGAAGGCCCATGCGATGGCCAGAAAGGCATAGACCTGAAGCAGCGAGACGAAGACGCCGGCCAGCAGCTTGGAGAGGAGCAGGTACCAGCGCGGCAGCGGCGTGACCAGAAGCACCCGCATGCTGCCCATCTCGCGGTCGTAGACCATCGAGAGCGAGCTCTGCATGCCGTTGAAGAGCTGGATCATCCCGACCAGGCCGGGCAGGACGTAGACCTCATAGGTGATGTAGGTGTCGTAGGGCGGGATGATCGACACGCCGAGCACCGACCGGAACCCGGCGGCGAAGATGAAGAGCCAGATCAGCGGCCGCACCAGCGCGGCGAAGAACCGCTCCCGCTGCTGGGTGAAGCGCAGCGCCTCGCGCCGAATGACGCCGGCAAGGCACCGGCGGTAATGGGCGAGGCTCATCCGCCGCCCCGCGTCAGGCTGGTGAAGGCCGCGCCGATGGAGGCCGCGCCCGCTTTCGCGGCGACGTCCTCGGCCGGGCCGTCGGCCAGGATCCGGCCGCGATGGAGGAGGATGACGCGGTCGCGCGGGCGCACTTCGTCGATGAGATGCGTCGCCCACAGCACCGTCACCCCGTCCTCCTCCGCAAGCGCGCGCACGCGTTCGAGAATCGCCTGCCGGCCGGGGATGTCTAGGCCCACCGTGGCCTCGTCGCAGAGCAGAAGCCGGGGCCGGTGCAGGAGCGCGCGGGCGATCTCCACCCGCCGCGCCTCGCCGCCCGAGAGCCCGCGCACCCGCTCCTCGGCGCGCTCGATAAGCCCGGCCCGCCGGATCTCGGCCTCGATGCGCTCGCGCGCCTCGGCCCTCGAGAGCCCTTGCAACGCCGCCGCGTAGCGCAGGTTTTGGCTGACGCTCAAGTCGAGATCGAGCGTGCGCTGCTGGAACACCACGCCGATCCGGCGCAGCGCGGCGGAGGGCTCTCGGGCGAGATCGGCGCCGAAAATCTCGATTACGCCCGATTGCCGGTCGTAGAGGCGGGTGATCAAGGAGAACAAGGTGGTCTTGCCCGCCCCGTTCGGGCCGAGCAGCACCGCAAGCTCCCCCGGCGCCAGGGAGAAGGAAACCCCCTCGAGCGCCACGCGCTCGCCGTAGCGATGGCGCAGGCCCTCGACCGCGATCGCCGGCGGAGCGCCCGTCGTCGCGGCCATTCCGGTCGCGGGCGCGGGCGAGGCCCTCACCGGCCGCGCTCCAATCGGGGGCTCAGGAGCCGCCGGGCGGAAGGCTTTCGTAATAGGCCGAGAGATTGTCGATATCCTGGTCGGAGAGCGGCTGGGCGACGATGTTCATCTGCTCGCTCTTGCGCTCGCCCGAGCGGAACAGCTTGAGCTGCTGCACCATGTACTGGGATTTCTGTCCGGCCAGGTTCGGGAAGTTCGGAGCCGTGCCGATCCCGTTCTTGCCGTGGCAGGTGGCGCAAATGGCGCTTTTCGCCTTGCCCGCCGCCGGATCGGCGGCGAAGCCCGGATGAGCATGGGCGAAGAAAAGGGATGCGGCGAGAAGCGCCGCAAGTCGCGTCTTCATGTCGGCTCCCGCTGGTTCGCCTTCGGCGGAGAACGCCGGGGGAGCGGCGAGGCTCCCCCGGCGGCGCGCCGTCAGCTGCCCTGATACGAGATGCGGTAGATCGCCCCGGCGAAGTCATCGGAAACCAGGAGTGACCCGTCCGGAAGCTGCGCCACATCGACCGGGCGTCCCAGATACTCGCCCGTCTCCGGGATCAGCCAGCCTTCGGCGAAGGGCTTGGTCTCCTTTGCGGTGCCATCCTCGTTCAGGCTGGTGAACATCACCCGAGCGCCGACCGGCGTGGTGCGATTCCAGGAGCCGTGCTGGGCCGAGAAGATGCCGCCGCGATACTCCTGCGGGAACATCTTGCCGGTGTAGAACATCATGCCGAGATCGGCCGCGTGGGCGTCCATCGCGACTTGCGGGGGCACGGTGTCGGCCGGCGGTTCGGAATCCTTGTACTCGTTGGTCCGAATGTCGCCGCCGCCGAACCACGGGAAGCCGAAATGCTGGCCCGCGCCGGTCGCGCGGTTCAGCTCGCCCGGCGGAATGTCGTCGCCCATCCCGTCGACTTGATTGTCGGTGAACCACAGCTCGCCGTTGGCCGGATTGAAGTCCATGCCGACCGAGTTGCGCACGCCATGGGCATAGACCTCGCGGTTCTTGCCGTCCCGATCCATGCGGATGATGCCGCCGATCCCGACCTGGTTATAGAGGTCGGCCTTCTCGGGCGGCGGCACGTTGAAGGGCTGCCCGAGCGTTATGTAGAGCTTGTTGTCCGGCCCGATGTCGCAGACGCGGGCGGTGTGGTTGAAGGATTCCTCGTCCTTGGGGATCAGCTCGCCCTGCGGGACCACGACGCCGGCGGCGACGTCCGGACCCTCATAGAAGAACTCGGCCGCCGGGAAGGTGATGACGCGGTTCTGCTCGGCCAGGAACAGGAACCCGTCCTTCGACATGCAGACGCCGTTCGGAATTGCGAAATCGACGGATGGCGCGAATGGCTTGACCTCGTCGGCGACCCGGTCCTTATCGCGGTCGGTGACCGCATAGACCGCGGTCTTGCGCGTCCCGACGAAGACCACGCCCAGATTGGTGCCGACCGCCATATGCCGCGCGTCCGGAACGATGGCATAGAGATCGATCTTGAAGCCGGGGGGCAATTTGACTTTCTGCAGGTTCTTTCGGATCGCGTCGGCATTGGCGCCGCCCTGCTCGACCATCTGGAACTTCAGGCCGTAGCCCGTGGTCTGTACCTTTTGCAGTTTCTCCAGGCTGTCCTGCGCGAGCGCAGGCAATGCACCGATGCACAGCGCGAGCGCACTCACGGCGACGGTGGTTCGCAGCATGCCTCTTCCTCCTTGTTCTCGGCTTTTTGATTGCGTCGAGGGCAACCGTAGTCCCCGGGAACGGCGGTCGCACCCTATCCGAAAGTAGCGGCCCGCCCGCCGTCGCGACCGGCCTCTCGCGCCATCCTCGACGAAACCCGTCAAGCGACCTCCAATCGGAGTACCGACCCCCCTCGCGACGCGGCGCCGGATCGCATCCGGACTGCGGCAGGCGGTCCCCACCTCCGCGCTCGACCGCCCGTTCTTTGCTGAGGGTCGGGCGACAATCGCGGCAATAGAGCGCATCGCGCTGAAAGGCGCGGATGGACGCCACGGCGCGGCGCCGTCGGGACTATTCAGCCGAGCTCGGCGGCCGCGCGCGTCACCTTGCCGCAGCCGAGCGGTCCAGTGGCGCATGGGTTGGCGAACGAGGGCGCTTGCCGAGCATTGACTGCGCTCCCATCTCCATCGGACGCATGCCACGCAAGCCCCGCCGCAAGCCACCCACTCCCCTACCGCTCCTTCTCTGGGAGCTGGGCATGGCCTCCGGCGAAACCATCGCTCGGCGGAGCTGGATGCTGGCGCAAGGGCGCTGCTCGGCGCGCGAGAGGCGGCGCATGGTGCGGGAGAAATCCGCCGCCGCCCTGTCCAGCCTCGCCCTGCTCGGCGATCCGAAGAGCGACATCTCAGTGCTATTGCGGCCCTGGCACAAAGCGGCGACCGCGAACGCCAAGCGGTTGCGCGGTCGCGGGAAGCGCCGCTAAGGCGTCGGCTCCTCAGGCTCGTGCCGCGAAAACCTCCTTCGCCGCAGCGAGCCCGTTGATCGCGGCGGGGAACCCCGCATAGACCGCCATCTGCATCATCAGCTCGACCAACTCCTCGCGCGTCCAGCCGAGATTGAGCGCCGCCCGCATATGCGCGCGGAGCTGGGCGGGGGCGGTGCCGAGCGCGGCCAGCGCCGCGACGGTGGCGATCTCTCGGGTCCTCAGGTCCAGGCCCGGACGGGCCAGCACCTCGCCGAAGGCGAACTCCGCCAGCATCGGCCCGAAATCGGGCGCGATGTCCTCGTATGCCGCCAGGATGCGCGGGCCCAGCTCCGGATCCAGACGGTCGAGGACCTCCCGCCCGCGCCGATAGCGCTCGTTCATGCCGCGCCCCCATGCGCCGGCATCGCGGCAGGCATGCGTATCCGTCCCGCCAGGACGGCGGCGAAGGCGAGCGCCAGCCCCAGCCCGATCACGCAGGCCGTCCAGCCGAATCGGTCGTAGACCTGGCCCAGCACCGCCGCGCCGGCGAGCCCGCCGAGATAGTAGGAGGCCAGGTACATGCCGCTGGCCGCGCCGCGGTCGGTGGTGGCCGAGCGGCTGATGAAGCCGGTGGCGGTCGCCTGCGCAAAGAATGTGCCGACGCCGATCAGCGCCAATCCGACCATCACCGGCAGGAGATGGGGCGCAAGCAGCAGCGGCAAGCCCGCGCCCGCCACGGCCAGGGAGGCGAAGAAGGTGTTCCGGGCGCCGAGACGCTGCGCGACCTTCCCCGCGAGCGGCGTTGTGAAGATCGCCGGCAGGAAGACGAAGTAGACGAACCCGAGCGTCATCGGGCTGAGGGCGATCGGCGGCTTCACCAGGACGAAATTCACGTAAGTGTAGGTCCCGATGAAAACGAAGAGAATGGCGAAGCCGATGCCGAAGCCGAGCCGCAACGCGGGGTTTCGAAGGTGCTCGCCCCACGCGGCGAAGGGCGAGGCGCGACCGGCCTCCACCGTCGCCATAGGCTGGGTGCGCTGGAGGGAGAAGAAGACCAGCGCTGCGCCGGCGAGGTTCAGGGCGGCGAAAAAGTAGAAATTCGCAGCAAGCCCGAACATGTCGGCGAGGGAGGCGGAGAGCAGCCTGCCGATGAGGTTGGAGGCCACATTACCGGTGATGCAGGCGGCCAGCGCTCCGGCGGCATCCGCCGCGCTGCAGCGCTCGGCCAGATAGGCGATGGTGAGCGCGAAGGCGGCGGACATGAAGACGCCCTGCGCGATGCGAAGCGCGGTGAAGCTGGCCAGGTCGGGAGCCGTCGCCAGCAGCGTCGTCGGCACGGAGAGGCAGGCCAGGCTGATCCAGATCCCGCGCCGCCGGTTGATCCGCCGGCTCACGAACGCGATGGCGATCCCGGCAGCGGCCATGCCGATGGTCGATGCGTTGACGGCGAATCCCATCGCCGCCGGGGTCACATCGTAGA
The DNA here is from genome assembly GCA_035456545.1 of Alphaproteobacteria bacterium. GTDB lineage: Bacteria > Pseudomonadota > Alphaproteobacteria > JAREAF01 > JAREAF01 > JAREAF01. Next base: position 23,998 of record DATIDB010000328.1, read on the forward strand.
CCTTGACCAGGGTCGGCAGGATCGCCTGCGCCGCGAAAAGGTCGACGAAGGTCAGGAAGCTGATCACGCCCATGAC
>DATIDB010000329.1:0-3001 GCA_035456545.1 Alphaproteobacteria bacterium
CGGCGGCCGGACGCGCGCTCATAGGCGCCGACGAAGTCGGCGCGGGCCCCGATCCCGCCCGCCTCGCGCTCAACCGCGCCGAAGCGCCAGCAGCGCGCGCAGAACCAGCCGATGTCGCTGTCCGGGTCACCCCAGGCCGCGAACTCCCAATCCAAGATCGCGGCCAGCCCGCCCGCATTCACCAGATAATTGCCGGTCCGGTAGTCCTGATGCGTGAGCGTGACGAGCTCTGGCTTGCGCGCATGCCGCTCCGCCCAAGCGAGGCCGTATTCGAGCACGGGCCGCGCGAGGCCCATTCCGTCGAGATGCGCGCGATAGTCCGCGATGCGGTCCTCAGCCGGATGCGGGCTCGGCGCGCCGAGGAACTCGAGGGCCGGCCGCGGCGGCTTGAGCGCATGGATCTTGGCCAACTCCTCCCCGAGCCGCTCAACCAGACGCTTGCGGTCGATCGCAAAGCCCGGGTCCTTCACCAGCCGGTGCCCAGCCGCGACGCCCTCGACCTTGCGCATGAGGAAGAAGGGTTTGCCCAACACATCCGGGTCCGTTCCGATCCAGAGCGGCTCGGGCACGGCCACGCCGGCGGCATGCGCGGCGCGGATCAGGGCGAACTCCTCCGAACGCGAGCGGCTGACCGCGACGCCGGAAGCCGCATCCGTCCGCAGCACCAGCGCATGCCGGCCCGCCATCGGCCCGTCGGACAGCTCCACCTCCAGCGCCCAGTTCTCCTGGATCGCCCCGCCGGCGAGCGGCTGGCAATGGAGGATGCGCGCCTGCTTCGCCCTGGCGGCCTCGGCGATGAAGCGCGCGAGCGCGGGCAACCGCTCGGCGAGGCTCATCGGCGCTCCCAGAATGCGTCAGGATCGGCGAGCCACGCGCGCGCGACCACCATCTTGTGCACCTCGGAGGCGCCGTCGACCAGCCGCGCCTGCCGCGCATAGCGATACATCCATTCGAGCGGCGTCTCCTTGGAATAGCCGCGCGCGCCCATGAGCTGGATTGCCGTGTCGACCGATTTGTGCAGGGTCTCGGAGACCTGGATCTTGGCCATCGACACCTCGGCGCGCGCGCGGCTGCCCCGGTCGAGCGCCAGCGCCGCCTTCAGGGTGAGGAGGCGGCCGACCTCGATCGCCATCGCCGCCTCGCCCAAGAGCCACTGCACGCCCTCATGGTCCTTGAGGAGCTGGCCGAAATTCACCCGCTCCTCGACATAGGGGCGCGCGATCTCCAGCGCGCGGCGCGCCATGCCGAGCCAGCGCATGCAATGGGTGAGCCGCGCGGCGCCAAGGCGGATTTGAGTCACCTTCAATCCGTCGCCCACGCCCATCAGCCGGTTCTCGTCCGCAATCTCCAGCCCGTCGAACTCCAGCTCGCAATGGCCGCCATGCTCCTCCGGGCCCATGATCGGGATGCGCCGGAGGATTGACCAGCCCGGTTGGTCGCGGTCGTATAGGAAGGCGGTCAGGCCCCGGCGCGCGTCGTCCGAGGTCCGCGCGATCAGGATGAAGTGCTGCGCGGCGCCCGCGCCGGTGATGAACCATTTGCGGCCCGTGACGACCCAGGTGTCGCCGCGCTTCTCGGCGCGCGTGCGCATGGCCGACGGGTCGGAGCCCGCGCCCGGCATCGGCTCGGTCATCGCGAAGGCCGAGCGCACGCGCCCCTCGGCGATGGGCCTGAGCCACCGCTCCTGCTGGTCCGCACGGGCGACCTTGGCGAGCAGCATCATGTTGCCGTCGTCGGGCGCGGCGCAGTTGAAGGCGACCGGACCGAAGATCGACCGGCCCATCTCCTCATAGAGCACGGCCATCGCGGCGGTGTCGAGGCCGAGACCACCGAAGGCTTGCGGGAGCTGCGGCGCCCACAGGCCCGCCGCCTTGACCTTCCGGCGCAGATTCTCCAGCAGCGGCAGCGCGATGTTCTCATGCGCGTCGTAGGAGGCAGGATCGCGCTCCAGCGGCATGATCTCGCGCTGGACGAAGTCGCGGACGCGCCGGCGCAGATCGTCGAGCTCTGGCGGAAGCGATAGGTCCATTCCCATCTCTTACAAGATCGCCGACCGGCCGCCATCCACGACGACGACCGAGCCGGTCATGCCGGACGACCCGGGACCGCAGAGCAGCAGCAACGGCCCGTCCAGGTCTTCCGGACCGAGGAAGCGACGCTGCGGCGTCTTCTGCCGGATCTCCTCGCCTTGCGGCGAGCTGAGGAAATCGCGGTTGAGGTCGGTGACGATGTAGCCCGGCGCGAGCGCATTGACGCGGATCGAATGCCGCGCCCACTCCACCGCCATGGATCGCGTGAGCTGAATCAGCGCCGCCTTGGAGGCCGCATAGGCGGAGACTTGGGCGCGGACGCGAAATCCGAGGATGGAGGCTATGTTGACGATCGCCCCGCCATGGCCGAGGCGGATCATGTGGTCGGCGACAGCCCGGCCGACGCGCCAGGCGCCGGTCAGGTTGGTGTCGAGCACGCGCGACCACTGCGCCTCCTCCTGATCGACCAGCCCATCCAACAGCGCGATTCCGGAATTGTTGACGAGGATGGTGATCGCGCCCAGCTCTGTTTCCGCGGCGCGGACGCCCTCCTCGACGCTCCGCGCAAGGGTGACGTCCATAGCCACGGGGATCGCACGCCCATCGAAGGCGGCGATCTCAGCGGCGACCGCGTCCAGCGCCTCCGCGCGACGCGCGGCGAGCGCCACCTTCGCCCCCGCGCGCGCCAGCACCAGGGCGAAATGCCGCCCGAGCCCGCCGGAGGCGCCGGTGACGAGCGCGGCCTGGCCGCTGAGATCGAAGAGACCGGACATGATCCTCTCGGTTCAGAGCGGCGGCATCGTTCCTTTCACGCTATGCCGCTCGCCCATCGCCCTCAGCCATTTGCCCAAGGCGGGTCGCTTCTCGAGCAACGGCCCGCCCTCCGGCACCAGCGAGAGATAGAACATCACCGGATAGAGGAAGAAATCGGCGAGGCTCGCTTCGCGCCCGGCGAGGAAAGGACCGGAACC
>DATIDB010000330.1:0-18316 GCA_035456545.1 Alphaproteobacteria bacterium
TAGGAGGACCGTCGTGGTGCGGCCATGGCGATGACCGTGGCCATCGTCGGCCGCCCCAATGTGGGCAAGTCGACGCTGTTCAACCGGCTGGTCGGCAAGCGCCTGGCGCTGGTCGACGACACGCCGGGGGTGACACGCGACCGCCGGGAGGGCCGCGCCCGGCTGGGCGATCTGGAGTTCGCCGCGCTGGACACCGCCGGGCTCGAGGAGGCCAAGGCGGGGACGTTGCCCGCCCGCATGACCGAGCAGACCCGGCGCGCCATCGCCGAGTGCGACCTGGTGCTGTTCCTGATCGATGCGCGCGTCGGCGTGACGCCGCAGGACGCGCATTTCGCCCGCATCCTGAGACGGGCCTCCGCTCCCGTGGTCCTGGTCGCCAACAAGAGCGAAGGGAAGGGCGGCGTCGCCGGTGCGGCGGAAGCCTATCGGCTCGGCTTCGGCGAGCCGGTCGCGATTTCCGCAGAGCATGGCGAAGGCATGGCCGATCTCTACGAGCGCATCCTGGCGGCGGCTCCAGAGGGCGCGAGCGAGGCCGCCGAGGTCGAGCCGGAGGACGCGGCCGAGTCCGGCCCCCTGCAGCTCGCCGTCGTCGGCCGGCCGAATGTCGGCAAATCCACGCTCGTCAACCGGCTGATCGGCGAGGAGCGGCTCCTGACCGGCCCCGAGGCCGGCATCACGCGTGACGCCATCGCGGTCGATTGGGAGTGGCGCGGCCGAAAGCTGCGCCTCATCGACACCGCGGGCCTGAGGCGCCGCTCGAAGGTCGAGGCGAAGCTGGAGAAGCTCTCGGCCGCCGACGCGCTGCGCGCCGTCCGCTTCGCCGAGGTGGTCGTGCTCGTCCTCGACGCCGAGCAGGGCTTGGAGAAGCAGGACCTCACCATCGCCCGGCTGGTGGAGGAGGAGGGGCGGGCGCTCATCATCGCCGCGAATAAGTGGGACGCGGTTGCGGACAAGGCCGCAGCCAAGCGCAGGCTGCGCGACCGCATCGAGGCCTCGCTGCCGCAGGTCAAAGGGCTGCCGGTCGTAACCCTTTCGGCGCTGACTGGGCGCAATCTCGATGAGCTCATGATCGCGGTGTTCCAGGCCTACGAGGCGTGGAACCGCCGCGTGCCGACCGCGCAGCTCAATCGTTGGCTTGAGGAGGCGACCGCCGCCCATCCGCCGCCGGCGGTGGCGGGCCGGCGCATCCGGCTGCGCTACATGACGCAGGTGAAATCGCGCCCCCCGACCTTCGCGCTCTTCGCGAGCCGCGCCGAGGAGCTGCCGGAGTCCTATCTGCGCTATCTGGTGAACGGGCTGCGCGAGGCCTTCGACGTCCAGGGCGTGCCGGTGCGGCTGAACCTACGCAAGCCGAAGAACCCCTACGCAAAGTGACGCGCTCATCCATTTTGAGAGCTTGTAATTAGTCCGAGTACAGACTATATTTCCTCCATGAGGAGCGAAACCCAGCTCAACCGCGGCAATCTGGGCTTCCTGATGGCGAAGGCATTGCAGCGCTGGAACGAGCTGCTGCGCCGGCGCTTTGCAGAGGAGGGGTTCAGGGAGGTGCGGCCGCAATACGGATCGGTGCTGATCCCGCTCTATGAGGAGGACGGATTGCCGATGGGCGAGCTGGGACGCCGCGCACGCCTCAGCAAGCAGACCATGACCACGATGATCCGCCAGATGGAGCGCGACCGGCTGGTGACGCGTCGCCCCGACGCCAAGGACGGACGGGTGAGCCGCGTTCTGCTCACGCGGCGGGCCGAGGCGTTCCGAACGGTCGCGGAGCGCGTGCTGGGAGAACTCGACCGAGCGCTTCAGCGCCGGCTCGGCGGAGCTTCCCGATCCGCCGCCCAAACCTTCCTGAGGACGGTCGCCGAGCTGGAGCCATGAACCGAGGAAACGTAGGAGGCCCCAGTCGAGAGTTTTGGGGAAGATAGTCTGAGTTCGTACCAAGAGGAGAAGAGCATGAACAGCAAGAGCCATGTCGTGATCGTGGATGCATCGGCGGGCGAGACCTATCGGTTCCTCGCAAGCATCGACAACCTGCCGCGCTGGGCGACGACGTTTTGCAAGAAGCTGACGAAATCGGCCGACGGGCTGCACCGTCTGGAGACACCGCAAGGCACGATGGTCTTCCGCATCGCGCCGGAGCCCGGGCCGGGGGTGGTGGACATGTATGGCGGCCCCACGGCCGAGCAGATGGTCTATTGGCCGGCGCGGGTGGTGGCGCTCGGGCCAAGCCAGTCGGCCTTCATCTTTACGATGTTCCAGTGGCCGGGCATGCCCGACGAGAGCTTCGAGGGCCAGTCGCGCGCGCTGGCATCCGAGCTTCAAAACGTGAAGAGTCTGGTGGAGCGGAAGGCCGCCTGAGCGGCGGCGTCAGGCCTGCACGCGCTCGCCGTGAAGCGTGCAGGCCGCCTCCGCCAGCTCGACGAAGCGCTCGGTCTTTGTATCAGGGCTGGGGACCGTACTCGGATCCTCGCCCGGAAAGGCCCTTGCGCGCGCGGCGGTGCGGGCGATTCCGGGATTGAGGAGGTTGACCCGGACCTTTGTCTTCTCGACCTCGGCGGCATAGACGCGCACCAGCATCTCCAGCGCCGCCTTGCTTGCCGCATAGGGCCCCCAATAGGCGATCGGCTTCTGCGCCAGACCCGAAGTGACGAAGATCGCGCGGCCGGACTCGGACTGCCGCAGCAGGGGGTCCATGCTGCGGATGAGCCGAAAATTGGCGGTGACGTTGACCGCCATCACCTCGTCCCAATCCTTGGGCGAAACATGGCCGACCGGCGAGAGGGTCCCGGCCGTTCCGGCATTGCCGACCAGCACGTCGAGGCGCCCGAACCGCTCGTAAATGGCCGCGCCAAGCTGGTCGATCTGGTCTCCCTGGCCGAGATCGAGCGGCACCAGCGTCGCTCGCTCGCCGCCGGCCTGGCGGATCGCGTCGTCGGTTTCTTCGAGGCCGCCGACGGTGCGGGCGGCGAGGATCAGCCGCGCCCCTTCGGCGGCGAAGCGGCGCGCGACGGCGGCTCCGATTCCGCGCGAGGCGCCGGTGATCAGAGCCACTCGGCCGGCAAGCCGGCCGGAATTCGAATCAGCCATTTTCTGCAAGCAAGCTCAGTTGGACGGGAACGCCTTGGTCGTGGTCGGTGAGGGCGATCGGGTAATCGCCGGTGAAGCAGGCATCGCAGAAGCGAGGCTGGCTGGGATCGCGCCTGGCCTCTCCCATCGCGCGGTAGAGCCCGTCGATGGAGATGAAGGCGAGGCTGTCGACGCCGATGATCTTCGCCATCTCCTCCACGCTGTGATTGGCGGCCATGAGCTCGGCGCGTTCGGGCGTATCGATGCCGTAGAAGCAGGAATGGGTGGTCGGCGGGCTGGAGATGCGGAAATGCACCTCGCGCGCGCCGGCCGCGCGCACCATCTCGACGATCTTCCTGGAGGTCGTGCCGCGCACGATGCTGTCGTCCACGAGGATGATGCGCTTGCCCTCGATCTTCGCCCGGTTGGCGTTGTGCTTCAGCTTGACGCCGAGATGGCGGATCTGGTCGGTCGGCTCGATGAAGGTGCGGCCGACATAGTGGCTGCGGATGATGCCAAGCTCGAACGGCACGTCGGCTTCCTGGGAATAGCCGAGGGCGGCCGGCACGCCGGAATCGGGGACCGGGACCACCACATCGGCGGGCACATGGCTCTCGCGCGCAAGCTCGGCGCCGATGCGCTTGCGCGCGTCGTAGACGCTGGTGCCCTCGACGATGCTGTCGGGCCTCGCGAAGTAGATGTACTCGAAGATGCAGAAGCGCCGCTGCGCGCCGGGGAAGGGCCGCAGCGAATGGACGCCGGACCTGTCGAGGACGATCAGCTCGCCCGGCTCCACGTCGCGAACGAATTCCGCGCCGATGATGTCGAGCGCGCAGGTCTCCGAGGTTAGGATCGGCGCTCCCCCGATCCGTCCCAAAACCAGGGGCCGCACGCCATAGGGATCGCGCACGCCGATCACCGCCGTCTCGCTCAGCGCGACGAGGGAGTAGGCGCCCTCGATCTGCCGAAGGGCGTCGATCAGCCGGTCCACGAGGCTGCCGCGCCCGCTGGTCGCGACCAGATGGGTGATGACCTCGGTGTCGGTCGTCGACTGGAACAGCGAGCCGCGCCGCACCAGCTCGCGCCGGAGCTTGTAGCCGTTGGTCAGGTTGCCGTTATGGGCGATGGCGAAACCGCCGGATTCCAGCTCGGCGAAGAGCGGCTGGACGTTGCGCAGGATGGTGTCCCCGGTGGTGGCGTAGCGCACATGCCCGATCGCGGAATGCCCCTTCAAGCGGCGCATCACCTCCTCGGAGGAGAAGTTCTCTCCGACATGGCCGAGGCCGCGATGGGCGTTGAATTGCTGGCCGTCGAAGCTGACGATGCCGGCCGCCTCCTGCCCGCGGTGCTGGAGGGCGTGCAGGCCGAGCGCGGTGTGGGCGGCGGCGTCCGGGTGTCCGTGGATGCCGAAGACCCCGCACTCTTCCTTCAGGTGATCGTCGTCGTACGGGTGCGTCGTCAACATCGCTCGCCGGCTCTCCGTCACTGGCTGCTTTGGATCAGTCGCTCCAGATCCTTGCGCTCCTGGTCCTTGTAGCCGGGGTCTCCCGGCTGGGACGCCGTAGTCTCAACCGCCGGAGCCTTGAACAGAGGCTCGGCCAGGGGCTGCACCGCCTTTCCCGTCTCCAGCGCCTGGCCGGCGGCGCTCTTGGCCCCCTCGGCCGCGTCCACGCTTTGCGCCACCCAGCGCTCCGGCAGGATCGCGGCGAGCATGGTCGCGCCTTCCTGCATCAGCGGCTGGGTCCGGGCCTCGGTGATCCAGCTCGGCCGGTCCTCCGGCGGGAACAGCGCCGTGAAGATCAGATAGGCCAGGGCCACCACCGCCGCTCCGCGCACCAGGCCGAAAACGAGGCCCAAGGACCGGTCCACCGGCCCGAGGGCGCTCTCCCGGATGCGGCGCGACAGCGCGTGGCTGATCAGCGAGAGCGCGATCAAGGTCACCACGAATAGCGCCACGCCGGCCGCAATGTCCGCGATCAGCTCGACCGTTATGTAGGTGCGCGCCACCGGTTGTGCAAACGGGAAGAGATAGAGGGTCGCGAAGGCGGCTCCGACCCAGGCGCCGACCGAAAGCACCTCGCGCACGAAGCCCCGGGCCAGCGCCAGCGCGCCTGAGATCAGGACGATGGCGGCAACGGCGATGTCGAGGATGTCGGGGGTCATCCGGGCAGCCGCTCCCGGCGCGCGGCGCTGAGACGCGCGCCTGGCCCGACGATGTCCACGATGTCCTGCAAATGAGCGATCTCGACGGTGCGCAGCGCAGCGCCGGAGCCTTCCCGGCGTCGCCGGGAGGGCGGCACCAGGGCCCGGGCGAAACCGAGCTTGGCCGCCTCCTTCAGCCGCAGATCGGCTTGGCTAACCGACCGGACCTCGCCGGACAGACCGATCTCGCCGAACACGACCATATCCTCCGGAACCGGACGGCCGCTGAGCGATGAGAGCAGCGCCGCCGCGACCGCGAGGTCGGCGGCAGGCTCCGAAATTCTCAAGCCCCCGGCGACGTTGAGATAAACCTCGTTGCCCGCGAAGGCAAGGCCGCAGCGCGCCTCCAGCACGGCCAGCACCATCGCGAGGCGGCTGGAGTCCCAGCCGACCACGGCCCGCCGCGGAGTGGCCAAGGGGGAGGGGGAGACCAGCGCCTGGATCTCGACCAGCACGGGGCGGGTCCCCTCGATCCCGGCGAAGACGGCGGTGCCGCTCACATTGCCCCGCCGCTCGGCCAGGAACAGCTCGGACGGGTTCGGCACCTCCACCAGGCCGCGATCGGTCATCTCGAAGACGCCGATCTCGTCGGTCGGGCCGAATCGGTTCTTCACCGCGCGCAGGATGCGGAACTGGTGCCCGCGATCGCCTTCGAAGTAGAGGACCGCATCGACCATGTGCTCGAGCACCCGGGGGCCGGCGATCACGCCCTCCTTGGTGACATGGCCGACCAGCATCACGACGAAGCCCCGGCGTTTGGCCACCCGGATCAGCTCCTGTGCGGAGGCGCGAACCTGGGCGACGGTGCCCGGGGCCGAGTCGAGCGCATCCAGGGCCATGGTCTGGATCGAATCGATGACGACCACGGCCGGGGGGTCGGGCCGGTCCAAGGTGGCGACGATGTCGGTCACCGCGGTCTCGGCGGCCAGCTCCACCTTCGCCGGCGACAGGCCGAGCCGGCGCGCCCTCAAGCGCACCTGCTCGATCGCCTCTTCGCCGGAGATATAGGCGCATGCGGCCGCCCCCGGCCCGGAGGCGATCGAAGCCACCGCCTGCAGGAGGAGGGTCGATTTGCCGATGCCCGGATCGCCGCCGACGAGGAGCGCCGAGCCGCGCACCAGCCCGCCGCCGGTGACCCGGTCCAGCTCGCCGATCCCGGTCGGCCGGCGCGGCGGCTCCGGCTCGCTCCCCTGGAGCGGCGCGAATTCGATGCGCTTGCCGCGCCGGGAGAGCTTGCTCCCCGCCGCCTGGACCGTCGCCTCCTCGACGATGGAGTTCCACTCCCCGCAGGCTTCGCAGCGGCCGGCCCAGCGCGGATAACTGCTGCCGCAGGCCTGGCAGACGAAGGTGCTGCGAGGTTTGGCCATGGTCAGATGTCAGAGAACAGATGCCAGATGTCAGATGCCAGAAGACAGAAAGGACACTCTGGCATCTGGCATCTGTCCTCTGTCATCTGACTCTCACCGGCATTTTGATCGGGCCTTCGGCGCGGCCGTGGATGAACTGGTCCACATAGGGATTGCCTGAGCGGTCGATCTGCGCGACCGACCCCGACCAGACGATCTTGCCGCCGTGGATCATCGCCACGCGGTCGGCGATCTTGCGCGCGCTGGCGAGGTCGTGGGTGATGGAGAGCGTCGTCGCCCCGAGCTGCTTGCGGCATTGCACGATGAGGTCGTTGATGACGTCGCCCATGATCGGGTCGAGGCCGGTGGTCGGCTCGTCGAAGAAGATGATCTCGGGCTCGGCGGCGATGGCGCGGGCAAGGCCGACGCGCTTCTGCATGCCGCCCGACAGCTCCGAGGGGAACAGCTCGCCCACTTCCGACGGCAATCCGACCGAGGCGAGCTTCTTCAGCGCGATCTCCTTGGCCTCGGTACGGTTGAGGCCGCGCCCCTGGATGAGGCCGAAGGCGACGTTCTCCCAGACCTTGAGGCTGTCGAACAGGGCCGAGCCCTGAAACAGCATGCCGAACTTGCGCATCAGCTCGGTGCGGTTCGAGCCGGTGAGGTGGGTGGTGTCCTCGCCGTCGATGAGCACCGTGCCGTCATCGGGGTCGATGATGCCGATGATGCATTTGAGCAGCACGGACTTGCCGGTGCCGGACCCCCCGATCACCACCAGGGATTCGCCGGTCGCGATCTCCAGGTCGATGCCGTCCAGCACCACCTTGGGACCGAACCGCTTTTTCAGGCCCTTCAGCGCGATCTTGGGAACGGCCTTGTTCATCGCGAGAAGAACAGCTCGGTGATGGCGTAGTTGAAGGTGAGGATGAGGATCGAGGCCGACACCACGGCGTTGGTCGTGGCCGCGCCCACCCCTTGCGCGCCGCCCCGGCTGTTGTAGCCGTGATAGCAGCCCATCAACGCCACGATGAAGCCGAAGACGGCGGCCTTGACGAGCCCTGAGATCACGTCCAGCGGCTCCACGAAATCGAGGGTGTTCTTCACATAGACTTGCGGGTTGAAGCCGAGCTTCACCGTCGAGACCACATAGCCGCCGAAAACGCCGATGATGTCGGCGACGAGGACGAGGCAGGGCAGCATGACCAGCCCCGCGATCAGCCGCGGCGCGATCAGGTACTTGAACGGATTGGTGGAGAGCGTGGTCAGCGCGTCGATCTGCTCGGTCACGCGCATGGTGCCGATCTCGGCGGCGATGGCCGCGCCGATGCGGCCCGCGACCATGAGGCCGGCCAGCACCGGCCCCAGCTCGCGCGCGATGGAGATCACCACGACGTTCGGAATGGCGCTCTCCGCATTGAAGCGGGTGAACCCGGTATAGCTCTGCAGCGCCAGCACCATGCCGGTGAAGATCGCGGTCAAGCCGACGACGGGGAGCGAGTAGTAGCCGATCTCGATCATCTGCCGCAGGATCAGCCGCGGATAGAAGGGCGGCCGCACCGCATGCGACACCGACATCGCCGAGAACATGCAGATGCGCCCCGTCGCCTCGAGGAAACCGAGGAAGGCGCGTCCGAGCGGCTGGATGACGGGGACCATGCTGGGGATCACCCGCCCGGACGGATGTAGTGGCGGGCATAGCGCCGCCCGAGCGCGGTCAGGATCTCGTAGCCGATCGTGCCGGCGCGTTCGGCCACCTCGTCCACCGGCAGATGCGGGCCGATCAGCTCGACCCAGGCGCCGGGACGCGCCGCCTCGGGCGGCGCCGTGGTCACATCGATCACCAGGAGGTCCATCGAGACGCGCCCCACCACGCTCACGAGCCGGTCCCCGAGATAGGCGAGGCCGCGACCGCTCGCGGAGCGCAAATAGCCGTCGGCATAGCCGATCGCGACGGTGGCCAAGCTTGCGCTCGCGCTCTCGATGCGGTGCGTCGCACCATAGCCAACGGTGGTACCCCTGTCAACGTCGCGCACCTGGAGGATTTGTCCTTCTAACAGAAAGACTTGCTCCATTGGATTGGAGCGGTTTCTGAACGGGTTGACGCCGTAGAGCGCCGCCCCGGGCCGGACCTGATCGAAGTGGTAATCGGGACCGAGAAAGATGCCGGAGGAATTGGCGAAGCTCGCCGGCGCGGAGGGCAGCCGCTTCAGCCATTTCCGGAATAGATCGAGCTGCCGGCGGTTGGCCTCGTGCTCCGGCTCTTCGGAGCAGGCGAGGTGGCTCATCAGCAGCTCGAGACGCAGCCCGTCGAGGCGATGCGGCTCGGCGATCAGCGTTTCCACTTCAGCGCGCGGCATGCCGAGCCGGCTCATCCCGGTGTCGAGATGCACGGCCGCAGGCAAAGATCTTTCGATCGTCCGCGCCTGCGCGGCCCAGATGCCGATCTCGCCGAGGCTGTTGAGAACCGGAATGAGCTTCGCCCGCTCGAACTCTTCCACGATCCCGGGCTGCACGCCGTTGAGCACGAAGATCTCCGCATCGGGCAGAAGCGGCCTGAGTTGAAGCCCCTCCTCGAATTGCGCGACGTAGAACCGGCCGGCTCCGGCGGCGGCGAGCGCGCGCGCGACCGGCGCGACGCCGAGCCCGTAGGCGTTCGCCTTCACCACGGCGGCGCAGTCGACGCCCGCGCCGAGCTCCGCCTTGAGCCGCCGGTAGTTGCGCTGAATCGCCGTCAGGTCGATGGTGAGCCGGCTGACCCGCCCGTCAGTCGCGGACATCGGGGAGGTGGTCCTCGCGCACCAGGTCGGCGAACTTGGTGACGGCGCCGTCGAAATAGAGCTCGACCGTCCCGATGGGCCCGTGGCGCTGCTTGGCGATGTTCACCTCGGAGACGTTGTAGACCTTGGTGCAGCGATCCTGCCAGCGCTGATGGCGCTCGTTGAACTTGTCGTCGGTCTCGTCGGGGCGCTGCTTGGGCTCGCCCCGCTCGAGATAATACTGCTCGCGGAAGATGAACATGACGACGTCGGCGTCCTGCTCGATCGATCCGGATTCGCGCAAGTCGGCGAGCTGCGGTCGCTTGTCCTCGCGGTTCTCGACGGCTCGCGAGAGCTGCGAGAGCGCCAGCACCGGTACGTCCAGCTCCTTGGCGATGGCCTTGAGGCCGCGGGTGATGTCGGAGATCTCCTGAACCCGGTTGTCGGAGCGCGATCCGGCCGACGGCCGCATGAGCTGGAGATAATCGATCACGATGAGGCCGAGCCCGTGCTGGCGCTTCAGCCGCCGGGCGCGGGTGCGCAAGGCCGAGACGCTCAAGGCCGGCGTATCGTCGATGAAGAAGGGCAGGCGCGAGAGACGCTGCGCGGCCTCCACGAATTTCGGGAAGTCGTCCTCGCGCACCTCGCCCCGGCGGATTCGGTCGGAGCTGATCTGCGTCTGCTCGGAGAGAATACGCGTGGCGAGCTGCTCGGAGGACATCTCGAGCGAGAAGAAGGCGACCTTGGCCCCGTCCAGCACCTTGACCTGGCCCGAGGCGTCGCGGACTTCGCGATAGGCCGTCGCCGCGTTGAAGGCGATATTGGTGGCGAGCGCCGTCTTGCCCATGGAGGGACGGCCCGCGAGGATGATGAGGTCCGAGGGGTGCAGGCCTCCCAGCTTCTTGTCGAGATCGCCCAGGCCCGTGGTCACGCCGGTGACGTGGCTGTCGCGCTTGTAGGCGGCCTCCGCGGTGCGGATCGCCTGCGCCAGAGATTGGGAGAGGATGACCGGCCCGCCTTCGATCTGGCCGCTTTCGGCCAGGGTGAAGAGGCGCTGCTCGGCCTTCTCGATCTGGTCGGTGGCCTCCGCCTCGCTCGCCTGCTCGTAGGCGTCGTTGACCACCTCCTCGCCGAGCTCGATGAGCTGGCGGCGCAGAAAGAGGTCGTGGACGATCTTGCCGTAATCGGCGGCGTTGATGATGCTGACCACCGCGGCGGCCAGTCGGATGAGGTACTGCGCGCCGCCGACCTCGCCCAGGGCCGGGTCCTGGTCGAACTGGCCTTTGAGGGTCACCGGGTTGGCGACCTGGCCGCGCTCGATCAGCGCGCCGATGGCCGCGAAGATGCGTCCGTGGAGCGGATCGAAGAAGTGCTCGGGCCGCAGGAACTCGTTGACGCGGTCGAGGATCTGGTTGTTGACCAGGATCGCGCCCAGAAGCGCCTGCTCGGCCTCGTAGTTGTGCGGGGGCTGCCGGTAGGTGAGCTCGTCGCGGATCGGCGTGACCTTGCGCTCCGCCGCCGAGTCCATCGCGATCCCCCTGGTTCCGCCCTTAAGGCCTAATCCTATGCGCGCTTACCGACCTGAATGGCAATCGCGGAATCCACGCGAAGGCCATCGGCAAGCCAACTGTCCCTATGTTCCTCGTTTTCCACAGGAGGCGCCACACCGATTGACCCGCCGCGCGCCTAAGGCCATAAACTTGCTTGCCGCTCTCAAGAATGCCGTGCAAGGAGGCCTAGCACCGTGACGATTCAGACCGAAGCTCCCAGTTCCACCCTGATCGGCGCCATGTGGCCGGCGCGCGGCCTTCCGGCTCTGCGCTGGGCGCTGCTGATGGCGATCGGAAGCCTGTTCCTTGCCATCTGCGCTCAGCTCCAGGTGCCGCTGCAGCCGGTGCCGATCACCATGCAGACCTTCGGCGTGCTGCTGCTCGGCATGGCCTACGGTTCGCGACTCGGTGCGGCGACGGTGGCGCTGTATCTCGCCGAAGGCGCCGTCGGCCTGCCGGTCTTCGCCGAGTTCAAGGGTGGCCTGCCGGTTCTCATGGGCCCGACCGGGGGGTATCTCTTCGGCTTCGTCATCGCCGCCTGGCTGGTCGGGGCGCTCGCCGAGCGCGGATGGGACCGCAGCATCCATAGGACGGCGCTGGCCATGCTCTTCGGCAATATCGTCCTCTATATCCCCGGACTCATCTGGCTTGCCGGCTTTGTCGGCGGGGCGAAGGAGGCGATCCAGTTCGGCCTCGCGCCGTTCTGGATCGGCGACATTCTCAAGCTTGCGTTGGCGGCGGTGCTGCTTCCCTCGGCCTGGAAGCTGATCCGCCGGGTGCTGTAGCCGCCGCGCCAAGCGGCGGATGCGGAGAAGTCTGCCCAGTTCGGTCTTCCGCGTCGGCGACAATGTCGCCCTCGCCGTCGCCGTCATATTGGTCACCGATCTCGCTCTTTCGCTCGGCGACGCCGCCGTCAAGCTGGTCAGCGCGAGTTTCGTTCTCTGGCAGATCTTCGTAATCCGGTCGGCGATCGCGATTCCCGTTCTCGTCGGGATCATGCGCGCGCGGTCTCGGATACTTTCCTTGGCCCCCCGCCGTCCCGGCTGGGTCGCGATTCGCAGTCTCATGCTCACGATGATGTGGGTGGCGTACTACGCCTCCCTCCCGCATCTTGCGCTCGGCATCGCGGCGGCGACCTATTACACCTTGCCGATCTTCATCACTCTCTTCGCCGCGCTGTTCATCGGCGACCGCATCGGTCCGATGGGCTGGTGCGCGGTTCTGGCCGGTTTCGCCGGCACGCTGCTGATCCTTAAGCCCGATGCGGCCGGTTTCAACGCCTATGCCCTCCTGCCCCTCCTCGCGGCAGTCCTCTACGCGCTGGCGATGACGCTGACGCGCACGAAGTGCCGTGAGGAGGATCCGCTGATCCTCTCGCTCGCCCTTCACCTGTCCTTCATCGCCGTCGGCTGCTTGGCGACGCTCCTGATCGCGCTCTCCGGCGGTCCCGTCGCCGGACCAACCGATGCATCCTTCCTCTTCGGGACATGGACCGGCATGGGAACAACGGAGTGGTTCACCATGGCGCTGCTTGCCGCCGCCGCCATCATCGGCAGCGTGGGCGCGGCGGTGGCGTACCAGGCCGGTCCGCCCGCTATCGTGGCGACCTTCGATTTCGCCTATCTCGCCTTCGCCGGATTGTGGGGGGTCCTGATTTTCGGCGAGAGTCTCGATGCCGCCTCGATGGCCGGAATCGCGCTGATCATCGCCGGCGGCGTGCTGGCGGTCAGGCGGTAGAGCCGCTCCGGCTGCGCGTCACTCCGCGGCCGCGGCGGTCGGTTCGCGCTCCCGATGCGCGCGCTCGAACTCGTAGATGTAGTCGCGCGTCAGCGGCACCGCCTCCTGGCGGCGCGCGATCTGGATCTGGAACACCATCTGGTTCAGCCGCCGGAAGGCGATCTCGCAGCCGACCAGATAGAATTCCCACATCCGGCAGAAGCGATCGTCATAGATGGCGCGCACGCGCTCGCGGTTCTCATCGAAGCGGCGGCGCCAATGCCGCAGCGTCTCGGCGTAGTGCAGGCGCAGGATTTCGATGTCGGTGACCCAGAGCCCGACCCGCTCGATCGCCGTCAGCACCTCCGAGAGAGCGGGGGTGTAGCCGCCGGGAAAGATGTATTTGCGCAGCCACGGGTTGGTCCCGCCCGGCGGCTCCATGCGGCCGATGGAATGCAGGAGGGCCACGCCGTCATCGGCCAAGAGGTCGCTGACCTTGCGGAAGAAGGTCTCGTAATGCGGCACCCCGACATGCTCGAACATGCCGACCGAGACGATGCGGTCGTAGCGCCCGGTCTCGGCGCGGTAGTCGCGCAAATGGAAGCGCACCCGCTCGCCGAGCCCGTCGGCCTCGGCGCGCTGGTTCGAGACCTTGTGCTGCTCGGTCGAGAGCGTGATGCCGGTGGCGTCCACGCCGGTGAGGCGCGAGAGGTAGAGCGCGAGCCCGCCCCAGCCCGAGCCGATGTCGAGCAGGCGCTGCCCCGATTTCAGCAGGAGCTTGGCCGCCAGGTGCAGCTTCTTGTTCTCCTGCGCCTCCTCCAGGGTCTCGGTGTCGGGCGTGAAATAGGCGCAGGAATACTGCCGATCCCGATCGAGGAAGAGGTCGTAGAGCGCGCCGGATAGATCGTAGTGATGGGCGACGTTGCGTTGGGCCCGGTGCATCGGATTGTGCGTGTGGATCACCCGCAGGACGCGCTGAATCTCGTTGGCGAACCGGCGGCTCGGCCGGTTCTCATAGGCGGCGAGATTGAGGGCGAGCAGGTCCACCAGATCGTAAAGGCCGGCATCCTCGATGGTGAGGGTGCCGTCCATATAGGCCTCGCCGATCGCCAGCTTCGGGTTCAGCAGCAGGCGATGATGCAGGCTGCGGTCGTGCAGCCGCACGGTCACCGCCGGGCCGGGGCATCCGTCGAAGACGTGGCGCTTGCCGCCGGCGTCGATGACGGTGAGCCGGCCCTCCGTCAGGAGCGGCCTGAGGACATGGGACGCGAGCATGCCAATCCTCCGCGGCGCCTCTTGCGGCGACGCCTTCGACTAAAACATTAAAGAACGCCCTGTGGTTGGCAAGAGCCGGATGAAGTCCAGGCGGGGGGAGGCCATGGGGCCCCCGCCCACGGAAAGGGCTTCGATGTCAGGGTTGCTCGGTCGCCTCGGCGAAGGCCTGCTCGGCCTCCTGGCGCTCGGGCGTGTGCCCGCTGACCTGCGACTCCGCCTCCTCGGCGGATTTGGCCACATTGGCCGAGACGCTGACGCTTACCTCGGGGTGGAGGACGATGCGGATCGTGTGCAGCCCCAGCTCCTTGATCGGCTGGTTCAGCACCACCTGGCTCTTCTGGATGGTGAAGCCCGCCTCCGTCACCGCCTCGGCGATGTCGCGGGCCGTCACGGAGCCGTAGAGCTGACCGGATTCGCTCGCCTGCCGCAGGAGGACCACCGAGAGTCCGTCGAGCTTCCCGCCGACCGCCTCGGCCTCCTGCCGCCGCTTGAGGTTCTGGGCCTCGAGCTGTGCGCGCTGCGATTCGAAGCGCGCCATGTTGTCCTTGGTGGCCCTCAGCGCCTTGCGCTTGGGCAGGAGATAGTTGCGGGCGAAGCCCGGCTTGACCCGGACGACATCGCCCATCTGCCCCAGCTTCTCGATCCGTTCCAGAAGAATGACTTCCATCATGCACCTCCCGGCCGGGGGGCGGCGAAGCGCCGCTTCAGCCCGAACCCTTGCTCGATCAATCCCAAGCCGACGATCGCAAGCGCTGGCAGGCCGACCAGCGCGATCATCGTATAGACGGCGGTCAGGAGCAGCCTGCGCCCGCGAATCCCCTTGGCGGCGGCGTGGATCACCGCCAGCCCCAGAATGAGGAAGGGCAGGCTCAACACCGCCGCGGCGTTGGCGGCGACGATGCCCAGCGCTCCCGAGGCCCAGTAGGCCAGCGCCGCCGCCACGGCCAGGGCGCCGGCGAGGAGATGCGGGAGCTCCGTCTCGGCGATGTCCGGCGCGGGACGCAGCGCGCGTCCGCTCCTGGAGGCGATCGCCTGGCCGAGGGCGCCGTTGACCGCGGTCAGCGCCAGCCAGGAGGCCACCGCAATGCCCGGCAGGATGGGCGCGACAACCTCGAACTGCTGCCGCACCGCCTCCTGGTTCGGCCCGAAGGCCGGCAGCACCGCCTCGAACGACCGCATGACCGCATCGCCGATCCCGCCCTCGCCGGCGCCATAGATCAGGAGCAGCGCCGCGAGGGCGAGGAGGCCAAGACCGGTCAGCCAGGTGGTCAAGAGGCCGGCCGTATACCACTCGACCCCGCCATCGGCGGCCCGGCGCGAGAGCAGCGCCCGCTGCACCAGCACAAGGACGGGCAGGGTATTGACCAGCGCATAGGCAAGCCCGCCGGCCAGCCCTAGCGCCATCATCGCCAGGAGCGCCGCCGCGGCCGAGGCGGCGATCGCCCCGGCGAGGCCGAGCGTCAACCCGGCGACGAAGAGCGGCGCCTGGGCGAAGCCGGAAAGGATCAGCCCCGCCGGCGTCGCCAGCACGGACAGGTAAAGGACGGCGCTTACGCCGCCCAAAGCCGCCGCTGCGATCAGGTACCGCGCCATCCGCGCCCACCGCCCGAAGAGCGGGGCCGCCGGCCTCCGCTCCTCTCCAGGCGGACCTCCTACTTCACCGCATAGGGCAGGAGCGCCAGAAAGCGCGCCCGCTTGACCGCTTGCGCCAGGGCCCGCTGCTTCTTGGTCGAGACGGCGGTGATGCGGCTGGGCACCATCTTGCCGCGCTCGGAGACGAAGCGCTGCAGCAGGCGCAGGTCCTTGTAGTCGATCTTCGGCGCATGCGGGCCGGAGAAGGGGCAGGACTTGCGCCGGCGGAAGAACGGACGGCGGCCGCCCGAGCGGCCCGTGGAGACGACGACTGGCATTTACCCCTCCACCGCGGCTTCGGTCTGAACCGCATCGGAGCGCGGCCCGCGATCCTCGTAGCGGCGCGGCCGGTCGTCGAAGCGGCGTGGGCGATCCTCGCGCCCGCGCGACTGCAGCATCGCGGACGGGCCTTCCTCCAGCGCGTCCACGCGGACGGTCAGGAAGCGCAGGATGTCCTCGTTGATGCGCATCTGGCGTTCCATCTCGTGGAGGCCGGCCGGCGGCGCATCGATGTTGAGCAGGACGTAATGACCCTTCCGGTTCTTCTTGATCCGGAACGCGAGGCCCTTGAGGCCCCAGTATTCCTTCTTCTTCACCGAGCCGCCGTTCTCGGACAGGACGGCGGTGAACTGGTCGGACAGCGCGTCGACCTGCGCGGCGGAGATTTCCTGGCGCGCAATGAAGACAGTCTCGTAGAAAGCCATGGTTCCGTTATGACTCCTTATGGCTGTTACATGGCCCGGAGCTCGGGGGACCAAATCCCCTCCGCCAGCCGCCTGGGCCTAGCCGACCCCGTCAGAAGAGGGCCGGCAAGGAGTTGAAGGCGCGGCACTATACACATTTCGGGCAGCCCCGCAACGGGCGGGAGAGGGCCCCTAGAACGGCGCGTTGACCGACCGGGCGTCGCGGGCGTCGAGGAGGGCATGCGCGATCAGCGCCGCCAAGACCAGCCCGCCGCCGATCAGCGCAGCCCCGCTCGGCTCCTCGCTGAGGAAGATCCATACCCAAAGGGGCGCCAGGATGACCTCAAGGAGGGCGATCAGGCTGGCCTCCGCCGCCGGGATCCAGCGCGCCCCGTTGAGGAAGAGGATCATGCCGACGCCAAGCTGAAACACCCCGAAGATGACGAGGAGGGGAAGGTCGCCGCTGCGGACCGCCCCCGGCTCGGCGAAGGGCAGGGTAAAAGCCATGGCGAAGAGGGCGGCGAGGGCGGCCGCCGGCATCATCCGCACGCTGCGCTGGCGGCGGATCATCACCGTCGCGAACGCCACCACCAGGGGCGGCCCGAAGGCGAGCAGGTCGCCCAGGACGTTCCCGGTCGAGGCCGAGCGGACCACCATCAGCGCGATCCCGGCGAAGGCCGCCGCGATCGCCGCCCAGGTGCGCCGCCGCACCGGCTCGCCCAGGATGACCCAGCCGAGCAGCGCCGCCATGAAGGGCGCGGTCGAAAGCACGATGAGCGTGTTGGCGACCTGGGTCAGCGAGAGCGAGAGCACGTAGAGCGTGGAGGCTGTGCCGAAGCAGAAGCCGACGGCCAGGCCGATCCAGCCGACCTCGCGAAAGGGGGCGAAGCCGCGGCCGCGCTCGCGCCACAGCACATAGGCGATGAGGAAGAGGGCGGCGAAAGCCGAGCGCCAGAACACCGTGGTCCAGGCATCGGCCGAGATCAGCCGCTGCAAGAGCCCGCCGACGCTCCAGCAGACCGCCGCCGCGGCCACCATCAAGGTGCCGCGCAGGCGAAGCGATCCCGGTGCGGCGTCGATCGCGGACATCCTCGGAGGCGATCCTGCGGGCGGGCTGGAGGGAAGGCGAAGGGAGCGCTGCTTAGCATGGCCGATTTTGATCTGTCCACGTCGTCACCGATATTGGTTCTCGGCGGACCGGTCCCTCTTTCGCGCCCGCCGGCGCGCTTTCCCGCGCGGGCGCGGCGGACTAGATTGCCTTTGAGGGCTACGGGGATGAAGCAGTTGGCTCGGCCTTAGAACTGACCATGCACGGCGATCTGCGCGACCAAGCGGCGGCCGAATTCACCGAATTCCGCCCGCGCCTTCCCTGGATCGGACCCGACCTCCAGACGATCCGCAATTTCGTGGCCCGCCCGAAGGTGGATCTGCGCCCATGGCCCGCCCAGCGCCTGTGGTTCCAGGCGGGGGAGGATCGCCTGAGCGGCCTGTGGCACCGCGCCGGCCGGCCGGATCGGCCGCTGGTGATCCTCCTGCATGGCCTGACCGGCTGCGAGCGGTCGAGCTATGTGCGCCTCAGCGCCCTCCAGCTCCTCGAGCGCGGCTATTCCGTGCTGCGGCTCAATCTGCGCGGCGCCGGGCCCTCGCGCGCCTATTGCCGTGAGGGCTACCACGCAGGACGCACCGAGGATCTGCACCACGTGCTCAACGGCCTGCCGGCTGCGGCCAGCCGGTCCGGCGTCGCGCTCGTCGGGTATTCCCTCGGCGGCAACATCCTCCTGAAGTTCCTGGCCGAGGAGAGCGCTGCGGCGCATCCGGTGCGCGCGGCCGTCTCCATCTCCGCGCCGATCGATCTAGCCCTGACGCAGCGCCGCATCCTGGAGCCGCGCAACCGGGTCTACCACTCATACCTGATCAACCGCATGCGCAAGGAGGCGGTGCTGCTCCTGCGCGACCGCCGCTGGCGGCGGCGCGTGCTGCTGTCGAACTCGGTGCGCGAGTTCGACGAGCGCGTGACCGCGCCCCTCTACGGCTTCGCCGGAGCCGACGACTATCACGCGCGCTGCTCGGCCGGACCGGTCATGGGCCGGATC
>DATIDB010000331.1:0-3854 GCA_035456545.1 Alphaproteobacteria bacterium
GCTCCCCCGAGTGTCGCCTGGGCGCCGCTGTGACCGCCCCGCCACATCCGGACTGCGCGGGGTCGGCCGCTCGTCCTAACCGGAGAGAGAGAGGCCCGACCGCGCGATGCCGTTGAATTGATCAAAATCCTGGACTTAACGCGCGGGTAAGGGCCGGCTCCTAGCCTCGCTCCATCGTTTTCTAATAGAAGGGAGCGTCGCATGACTCGTATCTCATTACCGGGCTTGGCGTCCGTCTCGCTGCTGGCGCTCGGCCTCGTCGCGCTGCCGGCGGGGCTCGATCTGCAGCAGGGCGCGGTCGAGGTCCAGGCGGCCTACGCCAAGGGCAATGGCCATGGCGGCGGCAATGGCGGCAATGGCGGGAATGGTCATGGCCAGGGCCTCGACAAATCCGGCCGGTCCGCCGGCACGGAGGTAAGCTCCACAGATGCGGATGTGGAAGGCGAGGGCGAAGAGGACGTCACCGGAAAGTCGCTTCCTCAATCGGCGATCGACGGCAAGATCAACAGCTCCGCCTTTAACTCCGCCAACTGGAGCGGCGGGACGACGGCGGGCGCGACGACGACCGGAGGGAAGACGGTCAACGCGAACTCCGCCGTGAGCTACAGCCAGCCGCCGAGATCGGAAGACCCGGCCGCTGAAGAGCCGAGCGGCGAGGAGCCGACGGGCGAGGAGCCCACCACCGAAGAGCCTACCGATGAGACCCCGGTGGTCGACGGCGAGACTCCGACAACGGAAGAGCCGACCGCAGAGGAGGAGACGCCGGATCCGGCCTAGGACAACCGCAAGGGCCGATCTCCAGGCCGATGAAAGGCCCGCCACCGGCGGGCCTTTCTGCTTTATGCGAATTCAGGGTCTTCCGATCCGCGGGTCATTGCCTACATGAAGCTGCGAGCCGCTTCGGAGAGACGCCTGAATGCCCAAGCCCCTGGTGATGACGATTTCCCATCAGCTCGGACAGCCGGAAGCCAAGCGCCGGCTCCAGGACGGCGTCGGGCAGCTTCGCGCGCAGCTCGCGCCCTTCGCCAGCGCCGTCGACCATCGCTGGGTCGAGGATCGCTTGAGCTTCCATATGATTGCGCTCGGCCAGCGCGTCACCGGCCATATCGACGTGCTGGAGGAGGTGGTCCGGGTCGAGCTGCAGCTTCCCGGCGTGCTTGGGTGGCTCGGCGAGCGGCTCGGCCGGCGCATCCAGAAGCAGGCGGCGCTGATGCTGGAGAAGCCGCCGCAGGCCTAAAGACCTGCCCTCAGCTCAGATTGGCGAAGAAATCGTTGCCCTTGTCGTCGACGACGATGAAGGCGGGGAAGTCCTCGACGTCGATCCGCCAGATCGCCTCCATGCCGAGCTCGGGATATTCCAGGAGCTCGACCTTGCGGATGCAGTCCTGCGCCAGACGCGCGGCGGGCCCGCCGATCGAACCCAGATAGAAGCCGCCATGCTTCTTGCAGGCCTCCGTCACCTGGCGCGAGCGGTTGCCCTTGGCCAGCATGACATAGCTGCCGCCCGCCGCCTGGAACTCCTCGACGTACGAATCCATGCGCCCGGCCGTCGTCGGGCCGAAGGAGCCCGAGGCATAGCCTTTCGGCGTCTTCGCGGGGCCGGCGTAGTAGACGGGATAATTTCGGAAATAGTCCGGCAGGCCCTCGCCGCGGTCGAGCCGCTCCTTCAGCTTGGCATGCGCGATGTCGCGCGCGACGATCATCGGTCCGCTCAAGGCCAGCCGCGTCTTCACCGGATGCCGGCTCAACTCGCGGCGGATCTCCGGCATCGGCCGGTTGAGGTCGATCCGCACCACCGGCCCGCCGAGCTCCTCGGATGTCACCTCCGGCAGATATTGGGCGGGGTTCGTCTCGAGCTGCTCGAGGAACACGCCCTCGGCCGTGATCTTCCCGAGCGCCTGCCGGTCGGCGGCGCAGGAGACGCCGATACCGACCGGGCAGGAGGCGCCGTGGCGCGGCAGCCGGATCACCCGCACGTCATGGCAGAAATACTTCCCGCCGAATTGCGCGCCGATGCCCATGCCGCGCGTGAGCCGCAGCACCTCCTCCTCCAGAGCGCGGTCGCGGAAGGCATGGCCGAGCCGGCTGCCTTGGGTCGGCAGCGTGTCGAGATAGCGGCAGGAAGCCAGCTTCACCGTCTTCAGCGTCATCTCCGCCGAAGTCCCGCCGATGACGATGGCGAGGTGGTAGGGCGGGCAGGCCGCGGTCCCGAGGGTGCGGATCTTCTCATCGAGGAATTGGATCAGCGTCTTCGGGTTCAGGAGCGCCTTCGTCTGCTGATAGAGGAAGGTCTTGTTCGCCGAGCCGCCGCCCTTGGCGATGAAGAGGAACTTGTAGGATTCGCCCGGCACCGCATGGATGTCGATCTGCGCGGGGAGGTTGGTGCCGGTGTTCGCCTCCTCGTACATGTCGAGGGGCGCGACCTGGCTGTAGCGGAGATTCGTCTCGGTGAAGGTCCTGAAGACGCCGCGGGCGAGGGCGGCCTCGTCCTCGCCGCCTTCGGTCCAGACGCGCTGGCCCTTCTTGGCGAAGATGATCGCGGTGCCGGTGTCCTGGCACATCGGCAAGACGCCGCCGGCCGCGATGTTGGCGTTCTTCAGCATGTCGAGCGCCACGAACTTGTCGTTCGCCGAGGCCTCGGGGTCGTCGAGGATGGCGCGAAGCTGCTTGAGGTGCGAAGGCCGCAGAAGATGCGAGATGTCGCGGAAACCCTCCGCCGCGAGAAGCGTCAGGGCTTCGGGCGCGACCGTGAGCACGCGCTCCCCGGCGAGGCTCGCCGTCCCGACATGATCGGATGTCAGCCGACGGTACGGTGCCTCCTCGGGCCCGAGCGGGAACATCTCCTGGAACTGGAAATTGGGCATGAGTGGAACCTCTGAAGCGTCGCGCCGGGCGGATGCGGCGGTTGAACCCTCGCGTTTCCGGCGCCGCGCCTTATCTCACTTCTTGCGGAAGGTTTCGAGGGCCACGACCTTGGCGCCCTCGCCGGCTGGCCGCTCGGCGGCGGCATCCGCAGGCGCGGGAGCTTCCTCGGGCAGGTTGGTCGCCGACGGCGACGCGGCGGCGGCCGGGGAGCCGTCCTCCTGGCGCTCGAAGCGCAAGCCGAACTTGACGGCGGGATCGGCGAAGGCGGTGACCGCCTCGAAGGGGACGGTGAGCCGCTCGTGCCTGTCGTTGAAGCTCAAGGTGACGGAGAAGCGGGACTCCTCGACCTCCAGCCCCCAGAACTGGTGCTGCAGGACGATGGTCATTTCCTCCGGATAGCGCGATTTCAGGTGATCGGCGATGGCGACATGCGGATGGTCGGTCTCGAAGGTGATGTAGAAATGATGCGCCCCCGGCAGGCCCTGCTCGGCGGCCTCGGTCAGGGCCTTGCGCACGACCCCGCGCAGGGCCTCCTCGACCATTTCGTCGTATCTCAGCGCATCCTTCCCCATTCTTCGCCATCCGGCGTTGTCGTTGCCGCCCCTTTCAAGGGGTGGATGAAAGTGGGGGGCTTCTGTTGCCCGGCGCCCCCCGGACCGCGCTTACCTAGTGTTAGGCAGCGAGAGCCACACGGTTGTCGTTGGCACTCTAGGGTTGGCCCGATAACGGCGGTACCATGCCGAGCGAAAACCACGCCTTTACCACGCGCGTCGATCCTATTTCGCCCCCGTTCGATGCCGACCCCGCGCGCCGATTCGGCTGCCTTCCGGGGCCGGCGAAACTGGTGGAGGCGCCGGGTACCGCCCCCGGGTCCGCACCGCTTATTCCACGTGGCGTTTATCGCCATAGTCGGTCGCCCGACCCTGTCAATATAGGTGGCCACGGCGCCAGTTGAAAGCCCTCGCGGCTCTGGTACCGTCAAGGAGCAG
>DATIDB010000332.1:0-13790 GCA_035456545.1 Alphaproteobacteria bacterium
GACTGCGTTCTAGAGCAAAGCGCGGCCGTTGGGACATCGGCCTGCTCCGGTGCTCCCAGCGATCGCCCGGCTCCCGCCGCGAGCCGCCGCACGGCGCGCCCCGGGCCGGTCCCCTGGCGGATGAGGGGACCAGCCCGATCAGGCTTGGCGCGGCGCCGTCTCCGCTCGGGCCTTCTCGCGGCGCCGACGTGCCCGCCGCGAGAGGATGTTCAAGACCTCGACGAAGGTCGAGAAGGCCATCGCCGCATAAATGTATCCCTTCGGCACATGCGCTCCGAATCCGTCGGCGATCAACGCCATGCCGATCATCAACAGAAAGCCGAGCGCCAGCATGACCAGCGTGGGATTGTTGTGGATGAAGTTGGCGAGCGGCGTCGCGGCGAACAGCATCACCGCGACCGCGACGATCACCGCCACAACCATGATCGGCACCTCGTCGGTCATCCCGACCGCGGTGATGATGCTGTCGATCGAGAACACCAGGTCGAGAACCAGGATTTGCCCGATGGCCGAAGCAAATCCCATCGTGACGCCGCCTCGGTCGAACAGATCGGGGCCCGGATCAGGATCGACGTTGTGATGAATCTCCTTGGTCGCCTTCCAGACCAGGAAAAGGCCACCCGCGATCAGGATCAAATCGCGCCAGGACAAGCCGTGGCCGAAGAGCTCGAAGATCGGCTCGGTCAACTGCACGATGAAGGCGATGGTCCCGAGCAGCGCGAGCCTCAGGATCAAGGCGAGGCCGATGCCGATCCGGCGCGTGCGCTCGCGCTGCCCCTCCGGCAGCTTGTTGGTCAGGATCGAGATGAAGATCAGGTTGTCGATCCCGAGGACGACCTCCATGGCGATCAGGGTGGCGAGAGCCGCCCAGGCGGCCGGGTCGAGGAGAAGTGGGAGAATCGTGTCCATTGCGCTGCCGGTTGGTTGATGTCTGAAAAAATCTAAGGTGCCGCCGCTCGATCGTCATCCCCCGACCTTCGCCGTCCGGGCGCCGCCGGTCCATCAGCCGAAGAAGATATGGCGACCGACCGAACAAGCCCGGCGAAAGCGGAACTTACTCACGCTCCCGCCGTTCTCAACCCGCACGAGACGGGCCGGTCACGGGGCCTTTCTCGCAAGAAGGGCGGATGGCGCCGGGTGCAGCCCCCGTACTGAATTGCCGTCCGCCCTTAATCCTGCCCGGAGGTGTGGATGAATATCTTTTACATCATCGGCGTGATCGTTGTGATCATTGCGATCCTTTCGTTCCTTGGCCTGACCTAGACAAAGAGCCGCCGGCGCGGCTGCGATGCCGCGCCGGCGAGGTTGCGGAGGCCAACATAGGGGCGCGGAGCAGACGCTTCGCGCCCCGCCTGTCATCCGGGCCCGGTCGGGCCGCCTGAAGCGCTCCTGTGTATCCCCGATCTTGCTACCGGAACCGCCCTCGGCTCATAGGCCGCCGGTCAGCGCGCCGGGAGCGCGGCCCTGTTCTTCGATCAACGGGGGATTGGAGGTTTGATCCGCGCTGGAGAACGACTGGCAGGCGGAAAGAGAGGCGAGCAGGCTCACCATGAGCACGCCCAAGAGGACGCGCGGCCGAAAGTCGAAGCGCATTGAAACCTCCCTGAAAGCGGCGGGGAGGACTCCCCGCCACCCGCAGGAACGCCGGGTACGCAACTAGGTTTCGCTCTCTGAAAAAGAAATTCAACCGACCGGCTATTGCGCCGCGTCCTGAGCATCATCCACGGCCTCTTCAGCCGCGTCGCCCGCGTCTTCAATGGCGTCGCCGGCCTCTTCGCCGGCTTCCTCGACGGCTTCACCGACCTTCTCGGCCGTCGATTCGTTGTTGTCGCACGCCGCCAGGGAGCCGGATCCCAGAAGAACGGCGGCAAGAAGCGCAAGTCGGGGCAGGATTTGGGTTGGCAATCGACCCTCCTAACAAATGCCATGGTCATCCGCTCAAGAACGAGGCGGCGGGCCGGGCCGTTGCCACGAAAATCGCAGCTATTTCCGTTCGATTAGCTCGATCTTATAGCCATCGGGATCGTCGATGAAGGCGATCACGCTGCCGCCATGAGCCATCGGGCCCGGCTTGCGGGCGATCCTCACGCCCTCTTCCTCCAGGGTTTTGCACGTCCCGTAGACGTCGGGAACGCCGATGGCGAGGTGGCCAAAGCCGGTGCCGATCTGATAGCGCTCCTCGCGGCCCCAATTGTGGGTCAGCTCGATGACGGCGCCGCTCTCCTCATCGCCGTAGCCGACGAAGGCGAGGGTGAACTTGCCGCTGGGATAATCCTTCCTCCAAAGCAGCCTCATCCCGAGCAGACGGGTGTAAAAATCTATGGATTTGTCCAGATCCATCACCCGGATCATGGTGTGCAGGAGCCGGAACCTGCTGGCGTCCACGGCGCCGCGCGCGCTGTCAGGCTTGCCGTCATCCATGCTGGCGAATTCCTTTCTCCCGCGCCTGTGAGCTTTGCTTCCCTCAGCGGTCCATCAGCATCGCCGCAAAGGTCGCTTCCGCCACCAGGCGACCCTCGACCTTCGCCTCTCCGTTGAACTTCCAGACATTGCCGCGGGACCGGTCCTTGGCGACGTGAATGCGGAGCTGATCGCCGGGCGTCACCGGCTTTCGGAAACGGGCGTTCTCAATGGTCATGAAGTAGACCAGCTTGCCGGCCGCGCCCTTTCCCAAGCTCCGCACGACCAGGACCGCCGCGGTCTGCGCCATCGCTTCGACGATCAGCACGCCGGGCATCACGGGATTGCGGGGGAAATGTCCCTGGAAGAACGCCTCGTTGATGGTGACGTTCTTGATTCCCACCGCGCTGCGGTCAATCTGGATGTCGACCACCCGATCGACCAGCAGAAACGGATAACGGTGCGGGATCATCTCCATAATCCCGGCCACGTCGACGGCGTCCAGCGCCGTATTCTCCAAGCTGCTTATCGTCATCCTGAATTCGCCTCGGCTCGTCAACCGCGCCGGTCCGCTGACGGCCCTGAACCCTGCACCTTTAGCCTGAATTGCTTGGCCGAAGCAATCCGCCCAGAGCGGCTGCCGCCAAATCGCCGCCGCCACTTCACCCCCGGAACCGCGACCTCGAGAGCCCCGCGCTGGCCTATTTCGGAAGTTCGACGGCGAGGGTCGGCAGCTTGGCGTTCAGCCGCTTCATGCTCTCTTCGGTGATGTCGTACTCCTTGGCGGCGAGGAGCACCTGGCTCTTGGAGAGGACGAGCGTCGCCTTCCGTTCGGCCGCGATCTCGTCGATGACCTGAAGCAGCGTGGTGCGGATGGTGTTCATGCTGGTCTGGAACATCCGGTCGAGCTGCTGGCGTTTCGCCTGCACATCGCGCCGCAAGGTGGCCGCCTTCTGTTCCAGTTCCTGGCGTTTCTTGTCGAAATCCTCCGCCGATAGGGTCGAGCGCTGGCGCGACAAGTCCTGGTCCGCGGTTCTCAGCGCATTCTCCTGCTGGGAAATGTCGTTCTGGAAGGCGGTGCGCTGTTTCTCCAGAGCGGCCTGAACCGACTTCGAAGCCTTGGACTCCTCCAGGATCTTCTGAGCATCGACGATCGCAACGATGACCTGGGGGCCCTGCTGCTGCGCGGCGGCCGGATGCGCCGGCCCCGCCATCAATGCGGCGGCGAACACAACGGCGACACTCCAGCGAAGGGTGATGAATCGCACCTGATTGATCCTCTTTGGCCGGCTTAGAAACGCGTTCCGAAGCTGAAGCGGAAGCGTTCCTCCTCGTCGAAATCCTCCTTGAGCACGGGGATCGCGAAATCGATGGCGATGGGCCCGAGCGGGGAACGCCAGGTGATGCCGGTGCCCACGGACATCCGCGGGCTGGCGGTATCCTCGACGTTTGGTCCGTCGTTATCCAACCCGCTCACCGCCCCCACATCCGTGAAAAGCCGGCCGCTCACCTGGAACTCCTCAGGCAATCCCAACGGGAAGGACAGCTCCGCGGTTCCGGAGTATAGGAAATTCCCGCCCAGGGAGTCGTCGGTCGCCGTGTCGCGGGGGCCGACGCCGCGCGCCGCAAAGCCGCGGAAGCTGTCCCCGCCCAGGAAGTATCGGTCGCTGATGCGAACGTCGTCGGCTATGCCGAGGATATATCCCACTTCCGACCTGACGCTGGCGATGAGCGTGTCCGTGATCGGATAGTAATACCCGCCGCTGACCGTGGTGCGCAGGAACCGGGCGTCGCCGCCGAGGCCGGCAAGGTCGTTCTGCAGCCTGGCGAAGTAGCCCTCGGTCGGATTGACCCGGCTATCGAGCCGGTCATAGAAGAACTCGTTTCCGATGATGGAGCGCCAGGTAACCCCCTCCTCCTCGCGCACCGTCACCGAGGCGTCGTCATCGACGTCGTGGATGTCGTCGCGCCGCAAGGTGTATCGGACAGTCTCGCGGAGCCTCTCCGTCACGTCGAAGGACCCGCGCAGGCTTGCGCCCAGCGACTCCTGCTCGAAGGAGCTTTCGCTCCCGTAGTCGGTGGCGGTCCGGAACAGGTCGAATCCGGCGGCGATGTCGCGGTCGAGGAAATACGGTTCGGTGAAGCTCAGCTCCAGTCGCGACCGGCGCGAGGAGAGCCTGAAGCCGAGGCGTAGATCCTGACCGTTGCCGAGCAGGTTGCGCTCGCGCAGGCTCACATCCGCGAACGGTCCCTCCGACGTCGCAAAGCCCGCGCCGAGCGACAATTCGCCGGTCGACTGCTCCTCGACATCCACCTCGATCACCGTCTGGTCGGGCGCGCTTCCGGCCGCCGTCTGCACATCGACGGTCCGGAAGAACCCGAGATTTTCGATGCGCTGGCGCGAGCGCCGGATCTTGGAGGTGTTGAAGGCGTCTCCCTCCACCACGCGGAACTCCCGGCGGATCACCTTGTCGCGCGTGCGCACATTGCCGCGGATGTCGATCCGCTCCACATAGACGCGCGGACCCTCCCGTATCTCGTAGGTGAGGTCGATGACGTCCGTCTCGCGGTTTATGGTCGGGCGCGGGCGCACGTCCACGAAGGCATAGCCGAGCTCGCCGACCACGTCGGTCAGGTTGCTGACGGTCTCGTCGACCTCGGCGGCGTCGTACCAATCGCCCTCCTCGGTTGCGACTTTGCCGCGCAGCGCCTCCGGATCGAGGTTTTTCAGCGTGGTCTCGACGTTCATCGCGCCGAACTTGTAACGGTCTCCCTCCTCGAGGGTGATGGTGATGATGAATCCGTCGCCCTCCGGCGCAAGCTCCGCCACAGCCGAGAGGATGCGGAAATCGACGTACCCTTCCCTCAGGTAGAAGCGGCGCAACAGATCCTGGTCGGCGGCCAGGCGATCGGGGTCGTAGTTGTCGGTGTTCGACAGAAAGCGCCACCAGGCGCTTTCTGTGGTGGTGATCACATCCCGCAGGTCGCCGTCGCTGAATACCTTGTTGCCGATGAAGTCGACCGCCTTGACCCCGGTCAGTGGCCCCTCGTCGATCTCGAACACGAGGTCGACCCGGTTCTGCTCCAATGGGATGATCTTCGGCTCCACGGAAGCCGCGAAGCGGCCGCTCCGGCGATAGATGTCCAGGATTCGCTGGACGTCGTTCTGAACGCGGGTCTGCGTGAAGACCACGCGCGGCCGGAGCTGGAGCTCGGCGGACAGATCTTCGTCGTCGATGCGCCGGTTTCCCTCGAACGCGATCCGATTGATGATCGGGTTCTCGACGACGCTGACGACCAGGGTCCCGTCCTCGCGTCGGATGGTCACGTCGCGGAACAGTCCGGTCGCGAACAGCTTCTTCAAGCCCGCATCGATCGTCTCGGGATCGAAGGCGTCGCCGGCGCGAACGCCGAAATAGGAGAGCACCGTCTCAGGCTCGATCCGCTCGTTGCCCTCGATCCTGACCGCCTCGATGGCGCCGCCCCCGACGACGGAGGGCTGATTCGTCTGCGCCGCCGCGCCAGCGACGAACGGCCCCAAGGCCAACATGGCCAGAGCCAGCAAGACTATCCAAGTCCGATGAGGCACCGACGACCCTCCCCCCGGCCGTCCTCAGGAAGCAATTTCCTTGAAGATGATCTTGGTTAAATCGTTCCACGTCGCGAACAGCATCAAGGTCAATACCAGAGCGAGCCCGATCCGGAAACCCCATTCTTGCGCACGTTCGCCGAGCGGCCGCCCCCGGACCGCTTCGATCCCATAGAACAAGAGATGACCGCCGTCCAGCATTGGCACGGGAAACAGATTGATCATTCCCAGATTGATCGACAGGACGGCCATGAACCAAAGAAGCTGGTCGATCCCGAGTCGCGCCACATCTCCGGACATTTTCGCGATCGCGATCGGCCCGCCGATCTCCTCGGCGTCGCGAACGCCGAGCACCATCTGCCCGATGGCTTCCAGCATGCTCCCCGTGAGACTCGCCGTTTCCACGACCGCGCGCCAAGTGGCGGTCGCAGGATCGAGCTGCCGGTACTCGCGCGTGCCGCTCTTGATTCCGAGAAGGCCGATTCGGTGTTCGTTTCCGAGATTGTCGGTCTGGACGGAGAGGCGTGGAGTCGCCGAGAGCGTCACTTGCGCGCCGTCTCGATCGACCACCACCGCCATGGTCTGGCCGGGGCGAAGCTGGACGATCCGGGTGATGTCCTCGAACCGCTCGATTCGCGATCCGTCGACCTCAAGGACGCGGTCCCCTTCCTGCAGGCCCGCTTCCTCGGCGGCGGTGCCCGGCTCAACGCCGCCGACCACGGGGGGCGTGAAGGGCTCGCCCGAGCTCACGAAGAGCACCAGGAGCAGCAGAATCGCGAAGATGTAGTTCGCGATCGGGCCCGCCGCCACGATCGCGGCGCGCTGGCCCAGGCCCTTGTGCTGGAAGGCGACCGCCCGCTCCTCCGCCGTCATGGTCTTCAGGGCCTCGGAGGGCTGGCTCGCGGCGCCGGCGTCGCCGAACATCTTCACGTAGCCGCCGAAGGGAATGGCGCTGAACTTCCAACGCGTCCCGCCGCGGTCGGTGAAGCCGAAGATCTCGGGTCCGAATCCAATCGAGAAGACCTCCACGCGCACGCCGTTGCGTCGCGCGACCAGGTAATGGCCCAGCTCGTGCACGAAGACGAGGACCGTCAGCACGATCAGGAACGGCACCGCGTAGCTCAGGAATGTGACCATGAAACGTCCGCTTCGCCTCGATTTCTCGGGGGATGGGTGGGCCTTCCTACCATATTGCGGCGCAACCGCCCAATGACAATGAGCCGCCGGGTCAGAGCGCCGCGATGGCCGCCTCCGCCGTGCGCCTGGCCTGCGCATCGACTTCGGCCACCTCGGCAAGGCTCGCGATGCCTCGGCCCGGGAGCCGCTCCAGGGTGGCCGAGGCGACCCGGGCGATGTCCAGAAATCCGATCCGGCTGCCCAGGAAGGCGGCGACGGCGACCTCATTGGCCGCGTTGAGGATGGTGGGCGCGGCCCCGCCAGCGGCCAAGACCTCGCGCGCGATCCTCAGCGCCGGGAACCGAGCCGGGTCGGGCGCCTCGAACGTCAAGGCGCCGATCCGGGCCAGGTCCAACCTTGGCGCCGGGCATTCCATCCGATCGGGCCAGGCGAGCGCATAGGCGATCGGGGTGCGCATGTCCGGGTTGCCGAGCTGCGCCAGCACGGAGCCGTCGACATAGGCGACGAGGCTGTGCACCACCGATTGCGGATGCACCACGATGTCGATTTTCTCGGACGGCAATCCGAACAGATGATGGGCCTCGATCAGCTCGAGGCCCTTGTTCATCATGGTCGCCGAATCGATGGAGATCTTGGAGCCCATGGCCCAGTTGGGATGCGCCAGCGCGGCGGCCGGCTTGGCCGCGCGCATCTCCTCGAGGCCGGCGGTGCGGAACGGGCCGCCGGACGCGGTCAGGATGATCCGCTCGACCCGGTCTAGATGATCGCCCTCCAATACCTGGAAGATGGCGTTGTGCTCGGAATCCACCGGCAGAAGGCGCGCGCCGGCCGCGCGCGCCTCGGCCATGACCAGCTCTCCGGCGCAGACCAGGCATTCCTTGTTGGCGAGGGCGACGATCGCGCCACGCCGGATGGCGGCCAGCGTCGGCGCAAGGCCTGCGGCTCCGACGATGGCGCCCATGACCCAGTCGGCGGGACGCGCGGCCGCCTCGGCCAATGCGTCGGGCCCTGCGGCGGCCTCGATCCCCGTGCCGGACAGCGCCCCTTTCAGCGCGCGCCCGAGGGCCGGATCGGCGATCGCGGCCAGGCGGGGGCGCAGCCGCTTGGCCTGATCGACCAGGAGATCCAAATTGCGATTGCCCGTCAGCGCTTCGACCTCGAACCTCTCCCGATTGCGCAGGAGAAGGTCGACCGTGCTGCGGCCAACCGAACCGGTCGAGCCGAGGATCGTGACGCGCCGCGGGCGCGGGAGGGCCTCTTGTGCGATCATCGCCAGCCCAGGGGACTGCCGCCCGCGGCAAGGCTCAGCCCCGCCACGGCGATCAGCACGGCGATGAGGCCGTCGACCCGGTCCAGGACGCCGCCATGTCCGGGAATGAGGCTGCCGGCATCCTTCACGTGAAAATGCCTCTTGATTGCGGACTCCATCAGATCGCCCGCCTGCTCGAGGATTGCAAGCCCGGCGCTGAGGGCGGCGATGAACGCGACGGACGCTCCGGCCGCCCAGGCGAAGAGGGCGCCGACGAGGATCGCCGCGAGAACGCCTCCACCCAGCCCCGCCCAGGTCTTGCTCGGGCTGATGCGCGGCGCGAGCTTCGGACCTCCGATGGTCCTGCCGGCGAAATAGGCGCCGATATCGACGGCCCAGACCAACGCCAGGACCCAGAGGACCGTTTCCAATCCCTCGGGCGAGCGGTCGCGCAGCCAGAGCAGCGCAAGGCAGGGCAGCCCGACATAGACGATCCCCGCCCCCAACCAGGCCAATGGGCGGGTGGCGAGCCCGGAAAGGCTGGCGGCGGCCGCCCCCAGGAGGACCATCGCCAGAGCCCATCCAAAGGCGCCCAGCGCCGCCGCAAACAACGCCGCGAGGAGGACGGCGACCGTGGCGGACCTGGCCCAGCCCGGTCCGCCGGCCGCGGTGAGGCGCGACCACTCGAAGATCATCAGGATCGCGACGAACCCGGTGAACGCCGCGAGGGCCCACCCGCCCAGCCACACGAGAATGAGGGCGACGGGCGCCAGGACCAGGGCGGAAATGACGCGCGGCCCGAGCGAGGATCGGCTAGCGCTTGCCGATGGTTGCGCCATAGCGCCGGTCGCGGCTGCGGAACTCCCGGATCGCCTCTTCCAGGTCTTGCTTGGTGAAGTCGGGCCAGAGCCGATCGATGAAGACCAGCTCGGAATAGGCCGTCTGCCACAGGAGGAAATTGCTGAGCCGCTTCTCGCCGCTGGTGCGGATCACCAGGTCTGGGTCGGGCATTCCGGCCGTGAGCAGATGCGCCTCGAACATCGCTTCGTCGACTGCGGCCGGCTCGATCTCCCCGGCGCGCGCGCGCTCGGCGATGCGGCGGGCGGCGCTGGCGATTTCGCTGCGCCCCCCATAGCTCAGCGCCACGGTGAGCTGGAGGGTCCGGTTGCCGGCGGTCATTTCCTCCGCGCCGCTGATCATCTTCACGAGTTCCCGGCTGAGGCGCTCGCGGTCGCCGATCACCTTGACGCGAACGCCATTGCGGTGAAGTTCGGCGATCTCCGACCTTAGATAGAGCCGCAACAGGCCCATGAGGTCATCCACCTCGGTGGGCGGGCGTTTCCAGTTCTCGGAGGAGAAGCCGAACAGCGTCAGATAGGCGATCCCCAGCTCGGCCGCGCCGATCACAGTGCGGCGGACGGCTTCGGCGCCGCGGTGATGTCCGGCGGTCCGCGGCAGGCCGCGGGAGACGGCCCAGCGCCCGTTGCCGTCCATGATGATTGCGACATGCTTTGGCGGCGAAGCCGCCGGAAACTCGCTCAACTGAGTCGGGACCTCGATTGCGGTCCGGCCAATCGGCGCCGCCGCGGCCTCAGACCTGCAGGATTTCCTTTTCCTTCTGCGCGAGGAGATCATCGACCTTCTTGATGTGCTGGTCGGTCATCTGCTGGATCTTCTCGGCCCAGCCGTGATGCTCGTCCTCGGAAATTTCGTGCGCCTTCTCCTTGCGCTTGAGCATGTCCATGCCGTCGCGGCGCACATTGCGCACCGCCACGCGCGCCTGCTCGGCGTATTTGTGCGCGACCTTGGTCAGCTCCTGGCGGCGCTCCTGGCTGAGCTCGGGGATCGGCACGCGCACGAGCTGTCCCTCGGTGCGCGGATTGAGCCCGAGGCCGGCGTCGCGGATCGCCTTGTCCACCGCATTGGCAAGGCCGCGGTCCCAGACCTGCACCGTGATCATCCGCGGCTCGGGCACGCTGATGGTGGCGACCTGGTTCAACGGCATCTCCGCGCCATAGGCGCTGACATGGATCGGCTCGAGCAGGCTGGCCGAGGCGCGGCCGGTCCTCAATCCCGCGAATTCGCGCTTCAGCGCCTCGATGGCGCCGTCCATGCGCCGCGTCAAATCCTTGACTTCGATCTCCGCCATGTCGTCGCCCCCGTTCTTCAGCCCTATTCCTTTTGGTCGGTGATGATGGTGAAGCGCCCCTTGCCGGCGGCCGCCTCGGCGAATGCGCCCGGCGCATGGATGGAAAAAACGAGGATGGGGATTCCGCTCTCCCGGGCAAGGGATATTGCGGAGGCGTCCATGACCTGCAAGTCCTTGGAGAGGACCTCGAGATAGCTCAGGCGCTCGAAGCGATGGGCGGACTTGTCCTTGCGCGGGTCGGCGCTGTAGACGCCGTCCACCTTGGTGCCCTTCATCAGCACGTCGCACCCCATCTCCGAGGCCCGCAAGGCCGCCGCGGTATCCGTGGTGAAGAAGGGGTTACCAGTGCCGGCGGCGAAGATAACCACCCTGCCTTTCTCCATGTGGCGCGCGGCGCGCCGGCGGATATAGGGCTCGCAGACCGTGGTCATGGGGATGGCGGACTGTACGCGCGTGTCCACCCCAATCTTCTCGAGCGCGTTCTGCATGGCGAGCGAATTGATCACGGTGGCTAGCATGCCCATGGTGTCGGCGCCTGCGCGTTCCATGCCGATCGCGGCGCCCGAGACGCCGCGGAAGATGTTGCCGCCTCCGATCACCAGGCAGACCTGGACGCCGAGCGCGTGCACCGTGCGGATTTCGTCGGCGATCCGGTCCACCGTGGCGGGATGCAGCCCGTATTCGTCCGGACCCATCAAGGCCTCGCCGGAGACCTTTAGAAGCACGCGCTTGTACTTCGTCCCGGCGCTCGCCGCCATTCCCTTCTCCCCGCCTCGCCAGGCCGCTCCCGCGCCGATCCGTTCAGCCGCCGAGCTGCGCCGCCACCTCGGCGGCGAAATCCGACTTGGACCGCTCGATGCCCTCGCCCAAAGCATAGCGCAGAAAGCCGGTCACGCGCACGGGCGCGCCGAGTTCCTTCGCGGCCTTCTGCAGAACCGCGCGGACCTTGCTTTCCCCGTCGATGACATAGGTCTGCTCGAGAAGGACCACGTCCTCGTAATATTTGCGCAGGCGTCCCTCGACCATCTTGCCGATGATCTCCTCGGGCTTGCCCGAGGCTCGGGCCTGCTCGGCCAGCACCGACCGCTCGCGCTCCAGGGCCGAGGGGTCGACAGCGGCGATGTCGAGCGCCTGCGGGTTGGCGGCGGCCACATGCATCGCGATCTGTCGCCCGAGGGCGAGCGCCTTGTCCGGCGCGGCCGAGGATTCGATGGCGACCAGCACTCCGATCTTGCCCAGGCCGGGCGCCAAGGCGTTGTGCATGTAGGAGGCGACCACGCCAGGCGAGACCGAGAGCGCGGCGGCCCGCCGCAGCGCCATGTTCTCGCCGATTGTCGCGACCATGTGGGTCAGCTCATCGGCCACGCTCCTGCCCGTCCCTGGATAGGAGGCCGCCTTGACCCTCTCGAGATCGCCGCCCTTTTCCAAGGCGATCTGCCCGAGGGTCGCCGCGAACTTCTGGAAAGTCTCGTTGCGGGCGACGAAGTCCGTCTCGGCATTTACCTCGACCGCCGCGCCGCGCCCGCCCGAGGCGGTGACGGCGATGAGGCCTTCCGCCGCCACGCGTCCCGCCTTCTTGGCGGCCGCCGAAAGACCCTTCTTGCGCAGCCAGTCGACTGCCCCTTCCAAATCCCCGCCGGTCTCCGCCAGGGCGCGCTTGCAGTCCATCATTCCGGCGCCGGTCTTCTCGCGAAGATCCTTGACCAGCGCCGCGGTGATCTCGGCCATCGGCTATGTCCTTTCGTGTCCGCGCCTTGGGCTCCCAGTCTTGAGATCAGGCGCCGGCCTGCTCGACGTGTTGTTCCGGCTCGGCGGCGGCGGCCTCGGGCATGGCCTCGGCCGGAGCATCCTCGGCTTCGCCGATATCCACGCCGTGCGAGATCGCCTCCTGCTGCAACCCGTCCAACACCGCATCCGAGACGAGGTCGCAATACATCGAGATCGCCCTGAGGGCGTCGTCATTGCCCGGGATGGGATAGGTGATCCCGTCGGGGTTGCTGTTGCTGTCGACCACGGCGGCGACCGGGATGCCGAGCTTGTTGGCTTCGGCGACGGCGATCGCCTCCTTGTTGGTGTCGATGACGAAGATGAGGCTCGGCTGCCCGCCCATCTCCTTGATGCCGCCGAGCGATCGCTCCAGCTTGTCGCGCTCGCGCGTGAGGTTCAGCAGCTCCTTCTTGGTCAAGCCCTGGGTCTCGCCGCCAAGCTGCTCCTCCAGTTCGCGCAGGCGCTTGATCGACTGCGAGATGGTCTTCCAGTTGGTCAGCATCCCGCCCAGCCAGCGGTGGTTCACGAAGGGCTGGCCGCAGCGCTTGGCCGCTTCCGCGATCTTCTCGCTGGCCTGGCGCTTGGTGCCGACGAAAAGCACGCGCCCGCCCCCCGCGACGGCGTCGCGGACGGCCTGAAGAGCCGCGTATAGCATCGGAACAGTTTGTTCCAAATCAATGATATGCACGCCGTTACGCACACCGAAGATGAACGGCTTCATCTGCGGGTTCCAGCGGCGTGTGTGATGGCCGAAATGCACGCCGGCTTCCAGAAGCTGGCGCATGGTGAAGGTCGGCATCGCCATGGGCGGTCAATCCTTTCTCCGGTTGAGCCTCCGCGGGCCTTGTGCCCCGGCGAAGGCCGGGGACCGGAACGGCCGGAGGCGGGATGTCTCCCCGCCCGGCCGCGACGCCCGCGTGCGTTGTCGGGCGAGGTTCTAGCCCCCCCGTGGACAAGAAGCAAGCGCCTCGGTCCGCATTCGTTCGCTATTTCGGCGCGGCGGCGAACGCCTCGATCTCGATCAGCCAGCGCGGGTCGACCAGCTCGGCGATCAGGGTTGTGGAGGCGGGCCGCGCCTGCCCGATGAACCCGTCGCGGATACGCCGGAAAGCGGGGTAGTCGGCGCGGCGGACCAAATGGGTGCGAACCTGGACCAGGTGCCGCGCCTCCATCCCCGCCGAGCGCAGCACCGCGATGACGTTCTTCCAGGCGTTGCGGGCTTGAGCCTCGAACCCATCCGGCAGGCCGCCGTCCGGATCGGCGCCGATCTGCCCCTTGACGAAGAGCAGCCGCGCCTCGGCCGGGACCTCGATCCCGTTGCTGAAGGCGCCGAACGGCGCCGGCGCATCGGCCGGATTGTGGTGCCGGATCATGTGGCCCTCCCTCTCAGCGCGCCGCGACCGCTTCGATCTCGATGAGCCAGCGCGGGTCGGCGAGGCCAGCCACCACGACCAGGGTGGAGGCGGTCTTCACACTCCCCAGCATGCTGTCGCGAACGG
>DATIDB010000333.1:0-2235 GCA_035456545.1 Alphaproteobacteria bacterium
GGCGGGAGTCTCGGCGACGATGCGCGGCAGGTCGCGCATCTCCTCGACGTTGCGCCCGTCGAAGCCGAGGATGACGTCGCCCTGCTTCACGCTGGCCTTGGCCGCCGGGCTGTCGGGGATCACGTCGGAGACGAGCGCGCCCTTCGGCTTATCGAGGCCGAGGGCGGAGGCCAGCTCCGGCGTCACCGCCTGCACCTGAACGCCGAGCCAGCCGCGCTCCACCGTGCCCTTCTCGCGAAGCTGCTCGATGATCGGCTTGGCGAGGTTCGAGGGGATGGCGAAGCCGATCCCGACGCTGCCACCGTTCGGGCTTGCGATCGCGGTGTTGATGCCGATCACCTGTCCGTTGAGGTTGAAGGTCGGCCCGCCGGAATTGCCCTGGTTGATCGAGGCGTCGACCTGGATGAAGTCGTCGAACGGCCCGGCCTGGATGTCGCGGCTGCGCGCCGAGACGATGCCGGCGGTCACCGATCCGCCGAGGCCGAAGGGGTTGCCGACCGCCATGATCCAGTCGCCGACCTTGAGCGCTTCGGAATCGCCCCATTCGACAGCGGGCAGTTCGCGGTTGGCTTCGATCTTGAGCAGGGCGAGATCGGTCTGCTTGTCGACCCCGATCACCTTGGCGTCGTATTGGGCGCCGTCCGTCAGGGTGACCTTGATGCCGGCGGCCTCGTCGATGACGTGGTTGTTGGTCACCACGTAGCCGTCGGGATCGATGATGAATCCGGAGCCGAGACCCATCACCTCGCGCGGCCGCGCGTTGGGGCCGCCGAACTGGCGGAAGAACTCCTCGAAGGGCGATCCCTCGGGGATGTCGAACGGCAGGCCGCCCGGCATGCCGCCCTGGGTCTGGTGCACCGATGAGATGTTCACCACCGCCGGCGTCACTTTCTCGGCCAGCGGGGCGAAGGTCTCCGGCGCCGGGGCGGCGAAGGCCGGGCTTGCCGTGAACAGGGCCAAGGCAAGCGCGGCCGGCGCGGCCAGTCGGGTCGAGATCAGGCTCAT
The DNA here is from genome assembly GCA_035456545.1 of Alphaproteobacteria bacterium. GTDB lineage: Bacteria > Pseudomonadota > Alphaproteobacteria > JAREAF01 > JAREAF01 > JAREAF01. Next base: position 1,006 of record DATIDB010000333.1, read on the forward strand.
CCCTTGCTCTCCTCGAATGATGCGGAGATCCCCCGCCGAAGCTTTCGCCGGAACGCGGGTAAGGGATGTCCGCCGGTTGTCGCTGGTCTTGATATGGGGGCGTCCCCCCTCACGGGCCGGTGTCCTGAGGATTAAATTCCGGTAAGCTTCGGGGGCTTGCTTTCTGGAACCAACGGAACGGCCGAGCGGCCGTTGCGCTTCGCCTTCTCCCGCATGTCCCTCGCGATCGGTTGGAGGGAGCCATGGTTCGAGTTGCGCGCCGCCGTCGGGTCGACGCCGCGGCCGGAGCCGCTCTGGGCGTCGCCCTCCTCCTCCTCGCCGCACTTGCGCGCGCCGGCTCTGCGGAGGGCGTCGAGGCGTATCGGCGCGGCGAGTTCGCGACCGCGGCCGCCGCCCTCCTTCCGCATGCCAAGGAGGGCGATCCCCTGGCGCAATACCTGGTCGGCCGAATGTATTTCTACGGGGAGGCGATGCCTCAGGATTCGGCCGAGGCGGCGGATTGGTACCGGCGATCGGCGATGCAGGGCTATCCGCCCGCGCAGCTCGCCTACGGCATCGCGCTGGACGGCGGCTGGGGCGTGGCCCGAGACCCGGGCGATGCCGTGCGGTGGTATCGGCGCGCGGCCTATCGGGGCGAACCCGCGGCGATGTGGCGGCTCGCCTTTCATCATCGCCGCGGGGTCGCCGTGCCGCGCGATCTGGCGGAGGCCTGGGCCTGGTTCGACCGGCTGGCGGCGCTCGGCGACCGGCGCGCCGAGGTCGAGCGGGATTGGTTGAGCCTGATCGGCCTCGACGAGGCCGGCCTCAAGCTCGCGGAGCGGCGATCGGCGATCCTCGGAGGGCTCATCGCCACCGCGCGAGCGGACCGAGCCCAGCCGTCGGAGCGCGACGCGGAGGTCGAGGCGCGCTGATCGCTCCCGGGCTCCTCCCGGTTGATTGCACGGGTTGAATACCCAACTGGGCGCGAGGTAGTGTCCCGCCGGCAGTCCGGCCCTTGGGCTGGAGGCGATGGAGGGGTGGCCGAGCGGCTGAAGGCACACGCTTGGAAAGCGTGCATACGGCTAAAACCGTATCGCGGGTTCGAATCCCGCCCCCTCCGCCAGTAGCTAGGCCTTGTCAGAGGTTTGGGTTCCTATTTTTCACGCTGTCGTAATTGCGGCCGAGTTCCGGCCGGTTGCCTGAGGGATGCGCTTGGGGACCCGCAGCTGAGACCGGATGCGTGCGGCGACT
>DATIDB010000334.1:0-10314 GCA_035456545.1 Alphaproteobacteria bacterium
CTGTTCGCTCTGGCGATGCTGCTGCTCGTCACTGTGGAGAGCTGGTATGCGCTGGCGAGAGAGTCTCTGACACTGATCGCGGTCTACGCTGTTGTGGCCGGAATTGCGGTCGCCGGCCTGTGGTGGCTGGGATGGATCTGAGCCAATTGGCCTCAGCGCCCGGTCGCCGTCTCAGCCTGACAGGCCTAGAGGCTCGCGACGAGCCCCTGGATGTCGCAGGTGAGCCGGTGCAGGGTCTCGTTCGAGAGCGGCAGGAACACCGATGAGCGGGTGCAATCGACGAACTGCACGCCGGCTTCGCCGGTCTGCGGATGGACGGCGGCTCGAATCTCGCGGATGGGCAGAACGTAATCGGGACGGTCGGCGAGGAGCATGGGCGATCTCCTCCTGTGGGCGGCTCAGCCTATGATCTGGCTCAAGGCTTCATGAAAGAAGGAGCGCAGCCGGATCAGGTCCTCCGCCTCCCCTTCGCTGGCATGGGACAGCCGCAGATCGATGTCCGCCAGGGCTCTCTGCACCTTTTCCGCTTCTTCGGTCACGTCCATTTTCCCGGCTCCACCGACTTGACTCTTCTTTAGACGAAAACATTTAAAACTTTAGCATCAGGATTGGTTAACCACGCCGGGAATGACTCTAGGTTCGCCAGGGCGGTCCAGATCATTGGCACGTCATTATCCGAGCCTCTGAATCACCGAACCGGCTTGCGGGACGTGTGACGCACCCTTGATCGGGTCCCAGGTCGACGCCCCAGCTTGTCGGCGCTCCCCGCGGAGCGGGTTCGTCATCGGTAGGCGGCACAAGATGAATGGGCGCACCCCCTGAAAAGAGCATTGGTGGAGGTCGGAGAGTGTTGCAAGCTCCTCAGGACGGGCCAAGCCGCCCATATGGTTCCTCGCGATGACCGCCTTCGACAAGAATGAACTCGCCACCGGCTTGCTTGCCGCGATCGTCGATTCTTCCGACGATGCGATCGCCAGCAAGGATTTGAATGGCATCGTGACGAGCTGGAACCGCGCGGCCGAGCGACTGTTCGGCTATACCGCCCAGGAGATGATCGGCCGGCCGATCGCGATCATCGGCAATCCGGCGACCCCGGACGAAATGCCGGGCATCCTGCGGCGCCTGCGGGCCGGAGAACGGATCGAGCACTACGAGACGCAGCGGCGGCGCAAGGACGGCACCCTCGTCCACATTTCCCTGACCGTCTCCCCCATTTACGACAGTGCCGGCAAGATCGTCGGCGCCTCGAAGATCGCCCGCGACATCACTCAGCAGGTCGAGCTCAGGCAGCGGCTGGAGATGCTCCGGCGCGAGGTGGACCATCGGGCCAAGAACGTGCTGCAGATCGTGCAGTCGCTCCTCCATCTCACCAGCGCCGAAACGATCGATCAGTACATCGCCGCCCTCGAAGGACGCATCCGGACCCTGGCGGCCGCCCATGCGCAGGTCGCCGAGAATGCTTGGCGCGGGGCGGAGATCGACACGCTTCTTCGCGAGACCCTGGCGCCGTTCCACGGCACGCCCGAGCAGGCGTCGCTCGCCGGGCCGACGCTGTTCATCGGCGCCGATGCCGCGCAGGCGCTGGCGATCACGATCCACGAGCTGGCGACGAACGCCAGCAAATACGGCGCCTGGTCGATGAAGGAAGGGTGCGTCTCTTTGACTTGGACGGCCGCCTCCGACCAGCTTCGCTTGGACTGGAGGGAACGGGGCGGCCCTGCGGTGACGGTTCCGACGGTTCGCGGCTACGGCATGCGCGTCATCGAATCCCTCATCCCACATCAAGTTCAGGGAACGGTCGAGATGACGTGGCCGGTCGAAGGGCTCACCTGCACATTGCGCATTCCGCTGTCGCGCCTGGCCACGGTCGAGGCAAGCGAGCGCCCATGACACGCACCGGGCGGAACGCCCTCGACGAGCGTTTGCGCGATGGCCCGCTCCTGCTGCTCGACGGAGCAATGGGCACGGAGCTGGAGCGGCGGGGCGTGCCGATGCATCGCGTCGCCTGGAGCGCCGCCGCGCTTGAGGCGCATCCCGAGGTCGTGCGGCAGGTGCATGAGGACAACATCGCCGCCGGGGCGGAGGTGATCACGACCAACAGCTTCGGCGCATCGCGCCATGTGCTGGAGCCTGCGGGTTTGGGCGAGCGCGTGGCCGAGCTGAACCGCCGCGCCGTCTGGGTCGCAGGATCGATCTCCAGCTTCATCGCCGAGGCCGATCTCAGGTACCGGCCCACGCTCGAGGCCGCGCGGGCGAGCTATGCCGAGCAGGCGGAGCTGTTGGCTGAGGCGGGCGCCGATCTCCTCCTTCTGGAGATGATGCGCGACATCGAGTACAGCCGACTTGCGGCCGAATGCGCCGTCGCCACGGGTCTGCCCGTGTGGATCGGCTTCACCTGCAAGCGGGACGAAGCCGGCGCGGTCGTTCTGCGCGGCCGTGATTCGGAAATCCCGCTGGCCGAAGCGATCGAGCCGGTCAGCGCGCCGGGCGCGGCGCTCCTCGCGATCATGCACAGCGAGCTGGACGTGGTCGCGGACGCCCTCGATATCGTGCGGGAGCGCTGGCCCGGCCCGCTCGGGGCCTATCCGCACAGCGGCGATTTCGTGATGCCCAACTGGCTCTTCGACGAGGTGGTCGAGCCGGAGCCCTTCGCGGAGGCGGCGGCGGGCTGGGCCGATCGCGTCCGGGTGCTCGGAGGCTGCTGCGGGATCGGGCCGGAGCATATCCGCACGCTCGCCGCCAGGCTCGGGCGCGCCTGAACTTAGGCGGCGACGGCCTTCAGCGCCTCGCGGAACTCCGCATCCGCCATCAGCCTGCGGCAACGCTCGAACCGGTTCACCGCATAAGCCCAGAAATCGTCGACCGGATTCTTGTTGGCGTGCTGGATCGCGCCCCAGAGAGTCCAGAGCAGGTCGCACATGGCCTTGTAGAGGACCATGCGCCCCGCCGCCTCGGCGGGCGCCGGCCCCTCGAAATAGGCCTCGAGCAGCGCGGCGTCCTGCACGCGCCCGAAACCGGCTTCGACCGAGAGGTCGCCCAAATCCCACATCGGGTCATTCATGCCGGAATATTCCCAATCGACGATCACCATTCGGGTTCCGGTGTCGAGGAAATTCTCCGCCAGCGGGTCGCAGTGGCAGGGCGCCAGCGGGGCGGGCTTGCGCGCCAGCGCGGCGCGCACGGCCTCCGCCTCGCGCTGCGCCGCCTCGTAGCCCTCCGGCACGGGCGCGTCGAGCTTCCTCAAGAGCGCGAGGTACTCGTCCATCTTCTCGAAGAGGTCGAAGCGCGCCTGGAACGCCTCGGGCCAATCATGCATGCGCCGGAAGGCGCGCGCCGCCCTGGCGACGGCGCCGAGGTCGCGGAAGCGCGCGCCGTCCATGGTCGCGCCATCGACGTAGCGGCAGAGCATGACTCCGTCGGCGGAATCGAAATGCAGCACCGGCGCGTTGACGCCCGCGCGCGCCGCCACCTCCGCGTTGTGCTTCTCCGCCTTGCGGTCGATATAGGCCGAGGTGCCCTCCCCCGGAATGCGCAGCACCAGCCGATCGCCGCCGATCTCGACCGCCCAGTTGCGGTTGGTCAGCCCGCCGAGCCGCGTCAGGCGCGCGGCCTCGACCGCCTTGGCGTCGAACAGGCCGATCGCGCCGAGGCGCGCGCGGGCCGCGGCGATCTCCGTTGCGTCGTTCATGCGCCTCCTCAATGCCCGATGGCGTAGTAGGTCTCGTAGACGGCTTGCGCCCGCCGGCGCGCCTCGGTCCAGTCCCAGCTCCGTTCGGTGAAGCGGTCGGGCGAGAGGCTGCGGACGTAAGGGGAGGGCGCCTTTTCGTTCAGCGCCTCGACCAGATGACGGCCGATCCCGGCCGACCCAGAGACGCCGTGGGCGTTGCAGCCGCCGGCCATGACGAAGCCCTTCACGCGCGAGCTCTCGCCGATGATGAACCGGCCGTCGGGGGTGAAGGTCGGCCAGCCGGACATGACGCGGCGCAGGCCCGCCTCGCCCGCCGGCGGATAGAAGGGGGCCATCAGCTCCGCGAAATTCGAGAGCACCGGCCAGTCCTCCTGGATCGCGGGGGGCGGGTCGGCGAGAGCATAGCCGCGCGGATCGAGCGAGAGCGCCTCCGGCTCCCATCCGCCGAGCAGAAGACCGTTCACGTCGGGACGCCCGTAGAGCGTCTGGTCGGGCAGCCGGAAGGCCGGCAGCTCCGGGCGGATGCCGGTGATCGGAACGGAAATGAAATACTCGTGTCGAACAGGCACGATGGGCAGCTCAAGCCCCGCCAGCTTCGCGACATGATAGGCATGGGCGCCGGCGGCGTTCACCAGCATCTGGCAACGGATGGGCCCCGCGCTGGTGCCGATCTCGGCCAGCCGCCCCTTCTCGATGCGGATCGTCTCCAGCCGCACGCCGGTGGCGAAGCGAACTCCGCTGCGCCGCGCCCGCTGCTGATAGGCCATGGTCAGATCGTAAGGCTGCAGATATCCGTCCGAGGGGCACCAGAGGATCGCCGCCGCCTTCTCCAGGCGCATGCCCGGCCAGCGCCGCCCCGCCTCGGCCGCGTCGAGCCGCTGCACCTCGAGCCCCGCCGCCTTGGCGGTCTCCTCCAGGCGGCGGAACTCCTCGGCGCGCTCGGGTGTGGCCGCGATGCGCAGGCTCCCGACCTGCCGCCAGCTCGGACGCGCGCCCTCCTGACGCTGAAGCTCCGCGAAGGTCGCGACCGACCACATCGCCAGTTTGACCCGGTCGATCGAGGCGCGCACTTGCCCCACCAAGCCGGCCGCCTGGGCGGTTGTGACGGCGGCAAGGCTCGGCTCCTTCTCGATCAGGAGGATGTCGTGCCGTCCGCTCTGCGCCAGGGCGTCTGCCGCCGCCGCGCCGATCGCGCCGCCGCCGACGATGACGATTTCCGCATCCGAGATCGACGGCATGGCCGCCCCCGCGCTTTGACCCTCGCAAGGCGAGAGTAATCGAGGCGCGGCGCCGGCCGCCAGCCATTGGCGTCGGCGCCGGGGGAGGGCCGTGGCCTAGCGCCAGGCCAATCGGCCGAACACGCGCCGCCTTTTCAGCAACGCCTTCAAGGTCTCCGCGAGGTCCTGCTCGACCTGACGGGCCTGCAGGCGCATCCGGGCGACGATCGCCTCGGATAGAGCCGGCCTGGCCAAGAGGCTGGCAACACGCTCCGTTTCCGCCAGAAGCGCATCCTCGCCTCGGAGGGACTCTCCGAATACATAGAACGGGCGGGCGCCGTATCCGAGGTAGAAGATCTCCTTCTTCTTGTCCGTGAGCGTGCCGATCCGCCGGTCGCTTCCGGCGCCGATGCAGACCGCCGGAACCCCTTCGCGCCACGCGTTCACGGCCAGGTTATAAATGTCGGTGACGACGAAGTCGCAATTCGCCAGCGTTTGAAGCTTCCGCTCGAGCGGAATCTCGGAATTGAACCAGGCGAGTTCGCGGATGTCCGCCTTCACGCGGTCGGACAGAACCTCGGCGAACCGCCGGCTTCGCCGCAGGCGGACGCTGCGGCCGAAGGAGACGCCGCAGACGCCCCTTCGCCGCCGCCGGATGCCGTCAGTCGGGCGAAGCGGCTCCAGGAGCAGCGCGCAGTCGATGCCGGGACGGATCGGGCGGGTATAGTTGGATAGTCCGGCCGCCAGGGCGGTCGACACCGGGTCGCGCATCCAGATCTCGTGCGCGCGGGAGAAGAAGCGCAGCGCCGTCGATCGATAGGTCGGGTCGCAGGCATCGCCGATGTCGTCGCTGAGCAGGCTGCCCCCGAACAAGATCGTCTTTTCGAGGACCTCGTTCTCCGCTCCTTGGAGCAACAGGTGCCTGTAGCTGCGCTCCATCAGATCGGCTCGCTCGGATCGGTCGCCGGCGCTCCGACGAAGCAGGTCGATCCGATGAAAGCGGCGGGCCTGCTGGAAATCTCCCCAATAAAGGATGGCGTCGGCCGCCAGAACCTCCTCCCACTCCGCCTCGAGCGAACGACGCTGGAGGGCGCCAGGGGCGTCCGGACCGGATTCCAGACTGTAGAAGCGGGGCTCGCAGCCGAGTTCGTGGCGCCGTCGAAAGCTTTCAAAGGCGGCTTCGACCGACAGCATTCCCGGATTGCCGCCGACCGGAAGCGCGAAGATGACAGCCAAGGTTCTAGGCACGGGATCGGCGAGGCTCCGGGGAGGCGGCGATTGCTACGGCGGGCGGAATATGAAGATCGGCTCAATTAAGCACAATTTCGCGGGACCAGGCCAGCCGCCCGACCGCTGCGCGCCTCCGTTAATCATTCCGATTAAATAATCCGTAAGCAGAACGGCCGCAGCGTTGCGCTCCCGAATGACGGGGCTGGCGCAAGGTCGGGTCCAAACGCCGGCCCCCGTTCGAAACCGTTCGGCTCGGCCTCCGGGGGTGGCCGCTCATGCATCTCGGCGACATTCTGGTCGCGCACGGGCTGGTCAAGGCGGGCGATGTCGAGCGCGGCCTGCAGCGGCAACGCGATCGCGGAGGCCGGCTCGGCGACAACCTGGTGGCGCTGGGGATCGTTTCGGCCGAAGAGCTGGCCCGCGTCCTCACCGCGGCTCCCCAATCCCCCAACAGCGTGCGCGAGACCGGCATCGCCTTGAACAGCCTGCTCGGGCTGATGGTGAAGCTGATGCAGACGCGGGGCCTGGAGCGTCCCTCCCAGCTCGCTGAAGAGATGAAACTCTCGGCGGTGGTGACCAACGAGCTGATGCAGTCGGCCGCCGATCGCAAGCTGATCGAGAGCCTCGGCGTGGTCGAGGCAAACGGCTATCAGGAGAAGCGCTTCCAGATGACGGAGGCCGGCCGCCGCCGCGCCGCAGACGCGCTGCAGCAGAGCCAGTATGTCGGCCCCGCTCCGGTCTCGCTCGAATCCTGGGAAGAGCGCATCCTGCGGCAGTCGATCAACAACGAGCGGATCGAGAAGGCCGCGATCGACCGCGCCTTCTCGGACCTCATCGTGCCTGCGGAATTCGTGCGGCGGCTCGGGCCGGCCGTCAATTCGGGGCGCTGCATCCTGCTCTACGGACCTGCCGGAAACGGCAAGACCTCGATCGCCGAGAAGATCGCGGCGATCTACGAGAACGTCGTCTACATCCCATACTGCATCGAGATCAGCGGCGAGATCGTGAAGGTCTTCGATCCCGCGCTGCACCGGGTCGCCACGCGGCCCTCGGGCAACGGCGGGGAGGTGCGCAGCATCCGGCGCGAGACATTCGATTCGCGCTGGGTCGCCTGTCGGCGCCCGGTGGTGATCACCGGCGGCGAGCTGACGCTCGAGATGCTCGACCTCAAATTCAACCCGATCGCCAAGTACTACGAGGCGCCGCTGCATGTGAAGGCGCTGAACGGCACCTTCATCATCGACGATTTCGGCCGTCAGCTCGTCAGCCCCGAGGCGCTCCTGAACCGCTGGATCGTTCCGCTGCAGAGCCGCATCGACTTCCTCAAGCTGCATACGGGCAAGAGCTTCGAAATCCCGTTCGACGAGCTGGTGATCTTCTCCACCAACCTGTCGCCGACCGATCTGATGGACCCGGCATTCCTGCGCCGCATCCCCTACAAGCTGGAGACGTGCAGCCCGAGCGAGCAGGATTTCGCGCGCATCTTCGAGGGCGTCGCCCGGCACGAGGGGCTGACCTTGCCGACCGACATCGTCGATCACGTGGTGGCCGGAATCCGCCATCGGTTCAAGGCCGACCTCGCCTGCTACCAACCGCGCTTCATCACCGATCAGGTGATCGCGGCCTGCAAGTTCCACGGCGTTCCCCCCGCCTTCACCATGGAGGTGGTGGAGGACGCGCTCGCCAATCTCTATCCGCGCGTCACCGCGAGCATGCACGGCGTTACCGGCCGCAGGAACGGACGGCCCGACTCCCTGGCCGCCGAATAGCGCGAACTCCGCTCTCGCCGCAGCCGTTGCGGAACCAGGTGACTTCTGGAGGCGACGGATTTGCGCCTGTCCCGCGCTATCCGGAGCGTCGGCGCTGACGGTTCTGGCGCCTGGGCTCGGCGCATTGGCGCTCATGCGACGGCGCGAGGGACGGTCGCCCGGCCTTGCCTTCTGGCCGGCCCCGCCTTCCGGGGCGGAACGCGCGCGGGGCAGGGGTGTTGGGCTCTTCAAGCTCCCGACCCTTGCCCTTGGAGACCTGCCATGAAGATCAGCGAGGTCATGACCCGTAAGCCCGAGGTGGTGCGTCCCGACGCCACCATTCAGGACGCCGCCCGCAAGATGGACGAGTTCAACATCGGTTCGCTTCCCGTCTGCGACGGCGAGCGGCTGGTCGGCATGATCACCGACCGCGACATCACCGTGCGGGCGACCTCGGCCGGGAAGGCGCCTGGAGAGTGCCGAGTGCAAGAAGTGATGACGGCGGAGGTCGATTATTGCTACGAGGACGACAGCGTGGGCGCCGCCGCCGATAGGATGCAGCAGCGGCAGATCCGCAGGCTGCCCATCGTCGACCGCGACAAGCGCCTGGTCGGTGTCGTGGCGCTGGGCGATCTCGCGACCGATCTCGACAAGCCGAAGAAGGTGGCGGCGACGCTGGAGAAGATCTCCGAGCCCTCGCGGCCCGACCGCCCGTCCTGAAGGCTCTTGGGTCAGCTCTCGGGCGAAAGGAGCGCGCAGGCTTCGGCTTCCGCCTCGGCCAGGACCCACCCGTCGAAATCGAAGGCGCGCCCCCGCCCGAGATCCTCTCGGGCGGCGCTGCGCAACCGGGCGAGCGCCTCGGCCGCGCTGGAGGCGCCCACGAGACGTCGCGCCAGCCGCTGATCGGCTTCGGCGCGCCGGTGGCCTGACTGGCGATAGGCCCGCGCGATCAAGACCGCCGTTTCCGCATCCTCCGCGAAAAGCTCGATGACGGTGCGCGCCGCCTCGGCTCGCGCCGGTTGAGCGCGCCGCCAAGCTTGGCGCAGGGAGAGGGAAGGGGTCGTCCTTGGCATCCTCGGCGGTCGTCTCTCGGGAGAGTTTGCGGTCGACAATGCTGGCGTCGCGATGGACCGGCCCGCAAGCGCTCCGAGGCGGCACGCCCGATGCGCGGCCTTTCAAGCCCTTGGGCGAAACCACGTGGCCGGAGGGGCTAGCGGATGCCGGGCGATCAGCGGGTTGCGACCGCCACCCCGGCTCCGATCATCAGCCCGCCCGCGATGCGGTTGAGGAGGCGCATGCCGCGTCCGCTCTGGAGGAGCCGGCGGGCTCGGGCGGCGGCAAGGCAATAGCCGCTCATGACCAGGAACAGCACGCAGGACACCACGCCGACCGCCAGCCCGATGTCGCCCGCGTCCAGGCGCGTCACGTCTATGAAGGTCGGCAGGAACGCCGCATAGAAGAGGATCGCCTTCGGATTGCCGAGCGTCAGGACGAGCCCGCCCACGCCGCTCCTCCACAGGCCCGGAGAGGCGGATGGCGCCGCACCCACCGGCGGCGCCTGCGGGCGCCATAGCCTGAGACCCAGCCAGACCAGGTAACAGCCTCCCGCGATCTTTACCGCGATGAACAGCTCCCCCATAGTTTCGGCCACCGCGGCAAGGCCGAACACCGCGAGCAGCAGCAGCACGATGTCGCCCATGACCACTCCGAGGGTCAGCGCCAATGCCGGACGCAGCCCGGATGCAAGCGCGCGGGCGACGCCCGCGAAGACGGCGGGGCCGGGCGTGACCGCAAGGACAAAGACGGCAACGGCGAGCGCCGCGAGGGCAGGCGGGGTCATGGTCGGGTTGCGGCGGATCGCTGGGGGGATGCGGGGGCGCATCCTGCCAGCTTCGCATTGGCTCCGAAAGGGGTTCGCGGCGCTTGCGCTGCTTCTGGTCGTGGCGCCGGCCGCGCACGGCAACGGCTGGGAACATGGGACGGTCCCCTTCGGCGCGCTGCTGTCGGCCCTCCAATCGGACGACCCATCCTTGCGCGCCCGCGCGGCCGAGTCCCTGGGCTATCGCGGCCAGGGCGAGGCGGTCGGGCCCCTGCTCGAGGCCTTGGCCAGGCCGGAGCCGGAGAGCGCGGTGCGCGGCGCGATCGTCGCCGCGCTCGGGCGGCTGCGCAATGCGGCGGCCCTTCCGGCGCTTCTGGAGTGCCTCGCCGCCGAGCGGGAGGACACCGTGCGGGGCGAGTGCGCGACGGCGCTCGGGGTCATCGGCGATGTCCGCGCCTTGCCGGCGCTGCTCGACGCCATCGATCGGGAGGCTTCGCCGCTGGTGATCGCCGAGGCGGTCGACGCCCTCGGAGGATTTGACGCGCCGGAGGCGGTCGCCCGTCTCGCATCCTTGGCGGAAGGAGACGATCCGGCCCTCGCCGCGCGGGCGGT
>DATIDB010000335.1:0-3111 GCA_035456545.1 Alphaproteobacteria bacterium
ATGCCGGAAACGGCGAGCTTCATTTTGATTCTCCTCAAGGAGCAAAGGACAGGCCACATATGCCCCTTCCCGCGACTGGAAGGTCAAGTCCGCGCCCGTGGCTCCGGCCATACGCCCTCGGCAAGAGCGGCGTCCACGGCCTGGCGCTGCTCGGCGACCGAAATCGAGAGGCTCGCGGCGATCTCGACCCGCCGGTCCTCGGTCGCCTGCGCCCCCCGATGGCTCTTGGCGAAAGCGGCGATCCTGCGGTCGCGCTCCTCGAGAAGCCAGGCAATCTGTGGGCGGAACAGCCGCAGCATCGCCGTGATCCAGCGATTGGCCGGCCAGGAAGGGCGCGCATGGCCGATGGCGAAGCGGTCCAGAAGAAGGATCACGTCCTTCGCACGGTGCCAGCTTTCGCCGGTGACCCAACGATTGGTCGAAAAGAGGCGAAGGGGCCGGCTCTCCGCGTCCATGGCGATGGCCGCGAGATGCGCCAGCCCCGAATGCGCGCAGCTCGCTGAGGCCCCCGAGGGCACGGGCAGGGGCCGCAGCTCGGCGGGAAGGTCGGCGGGCCTCACGAAGGCGTGGAAGTGCCCGTGCTCATCGGCGTCGCGCTCCTCCGGCGGATGCGCATGATAGTAGAAGAGCGATCCGGTCTCGGGATCGTAGACCTCGCCGGCGGGATAGTGATCCCATTCGAAGAAGGGCTGGCCGCGCAACAGCTCGCCCACGACGGTGTCGCCTGTCTTGGCGAGCACGGCCTCGCATTCGGCCACCTCGCGCCCGGCCGCCGCCATCCGCTCCAACGCGGCGCGAGGAAGCCGCCGCAGGTCGAAATCGGCCGGCCGGCGCTGAAGGGACGCGCCGCGCCTTATTACCATCCGCGTTCCGTGAAGTAGCGCAACGCGCCCTCGTGCAGGGGGGCGGTGTTACCGTCATGAGCCATCGCCTGCGCCTGCAGTCCGGCGAAGACCGGATGCTGCGCGGCGAAGGCGGGAAAATCGTCGAACACCGCCTTCACGAGACCATAGATCACCTGGGCATCGACATTCGCCCGCGTCACCACCGTCGCCTTGAGCCCGAAGGAGGCGATGGGATCGGGATTGCCGGGATAGGTGCCGCCCGGAATCGTGGCGAAGGCATAAAAAGGATTGTCGGCCACCAGCCGCTCCGCCGGCTCCCCCGCGATCGGGATCAGCCGCGCCCCGCAGCCCTGCGTCGCCTCGGCAACGGCGCCGCTGGGATGGGCGGTCGGGAGGATATAGGCGTCGATCGCCCCGCTGCAGAGCGCCGAAGGCTGGTGATCGGGGGCAAGCTCCGCGATCGCGCCCAGATCCTTCAAGTCCCAGCCCAGCGCCGCGAGCAGGGCTTCCGCGGAGGCGCGGCCCGGCGAGCCGGGGATGCCCAGATTGACCCGCTTGCCCTTCAGGTCTTCGACCCCGGCGATTCCCGAATCGGCGCGCGCGACGATGGTCACCGGCTCGCCATGCAACGAGAACACCGCGCGCAAGCCGATCGCGCCCCCCGCCTCGGCAGCCTCCGCTTTGACGGCGTGGTACTGCCAGTCGGATTGGACGATCGCCAGGTCGATGGCCCCGGACTTCAACGCTTCCAGATTGGCGGCGGAGCCGTCGCTGGAGACGACCGCGCAGACCGGAGAGCCGGCGGCGCGGTTGACCATGTTGCAGATGGCTCCGCCGGCGGGGAAATAGATGCCGACCACGGGTCCCGTCCCGATCAGGAGCGGCCGCGTCGGCGCCTGAGCCTGCGCGGCGAGGCAGATCGGAAGGGCGGCGACGATCGCCCCGAGCAGCAGCCGGGCCCTCATCGGTCGGGAACCGCCGCATCGATGGCGGCCGCGAGGGTATCGGCGATCTCCTCCATCGCCGCGTCCTCGAGAATGAAGGGCGGCGCCAGGAGGACGTGATCCCCGCGCCGCCCATCGATCGTGCCGCCCATCGGATAGAGGAGGAGACCGCGCTCCATGGCCGCTTCCCGGACGCGCAGGTTCAGTTTCTCGCTGGGATCGAACGGCTCCTTGCCCTCGCGGTCGCGGACGAATTCGATGCCGAGGAACAACCCGCGCCCGCGGATATCGCCGACATGCGGATGCTGCCCGAGCCGCGATTGCAGCGCATCCATCAGCAGCCTGCCCTGCCGTTCGACCTTGGGCAGCAGCCGCTCGCGATCGATCACCTTCTGCACGGCGAGCGCCGCGGCGCAGGCGGTGGCATGGGCCATGTAGGTGTGGCCATGGAGGAACCTTCCGGAGCCACGCCGGAGCGCATCGGCGATTCTCTCCTGGACCAGCAGCGCGCCGATCGGCTGGTAGCCCGCGCCGAGGCCCTTGGCGATGAAGAGGAGGTCGGGGACGACGCCCTCCTGCTCGGCGGCGAAGCGCGCGCCGGTGCGGCCCATCCCGCACATCACCTCATCGAGGATGAGCAGGACGCCGTAGCGGTCGCAGATCTCGCGGATGCGCTTGAAATAGCCCGGAACCGCCGGAACGGCGCCCAAGGTCGCGCCCACCACAGGCTCGGCGATGAAGGCGGCGACCGTCTGCGGCCCGAGGGCGAGGATCTTCGCCTCCAATTCGTCGGCGACGCGCCGGCCATAGGTCTCGAGGCTCTCTCCCTCGCGCCGCCCGCGATAGGCGTAGCAGGGCGCGATATGCGCGGCCGGAGCGAGCAGCGGCTCGAACGCGGCGCGGCGGAACATGTTGCCGCCGACGCCGAGCGCGCCCAGCGTGTTTCCGTGATAGCTCTGCAGCCGGGCGATGAAGCGGCAGCGCTTCGGCTGCCCGATCTCGAGGAAGTATTGACGGGCGAGTTTGAGGGCGGCCTCGCAGGCTTCCGATCCGCCGGAGACGAAGAGGACCCGCTCAAGACCCGCTGGCGCCGCGCGCGCGAGCAGCTCGGCCAGGGCCTCGGCGGGTTCGGAGGTGAAGAAACTGGTATGGGCGAAGGCCAGGCGACCAACCTGGTCGCGGACGGCCTCGATCACCTCGGGATGACTGTGGCCGAGGCAGGAGACCGCGGCCCCGCCGCAGGCGTCGAGATAGCGGCGTCCGGCGGAGTCGAGGACGTAAGCCCCCTCTCCCCGGACCGCCACGGGCGGCGCGCCGGACAG
>DATIDB010000336.1:0-9891 GCA_035456545.1 Alphaproteobacteria bacterium
GACGAGAGCGGACTACCCGAGGAGGCCTTCGACTGCATCGTGCTGACCCAGACCCTGCATCTGATCTATGACCTGCCGCGCGCGGCCCGGAACCTCCACCGCATGCTGCGCCCGGGCGGGGTCCTGCTGGCCACCGTGCCGGGGGTGAGCAGCGTGGATCGCGGACAGTGGGGCGCGAGCTGGCATTGGTCGTTCACCCCCCTTTCGCTCGAACGTCTGCTGGCGGGGACTTTCGGAGCGGCGCGGGTCGCCATCGAATGCCATGGCAACGTGCTCGCCGCCGCCGGCTTCCTCTATGGCCTCGCAGCCGAAGAGCTGAGCCCGGGGGAGCTGACGGCGCAGGATGCGCGTTACCCGGTCATCGTTGCGGCGCGGGCGGTGAAGGCTGAGGCGGGACGGGCATGAAGGCGATCGCGCGAGCGCGCCGGCTGCTTCGGCGCCGGATGGATCGGCGACGGCCCACGATCCTCTTGTATCATCGCGTGGCGCGGCAGGACTGCGATCCATGGGGACTGGCCGTCCCGCCGGCCTTGTTCGCCGAGCAGATCGAGGCCTTGGCGCGGCGGAGGACGGTGGTCTCCCTCGAGCGCCTGGCCGACGAGCTGGAGCGGGGGCGCGCGCCCGATGACTGGGTCGCGATCACATTCGACGACGGCTATGCCGACGTGCTGCACGAAGCCTGTCCCGTGCTGCGGCGCCACGGCTGCGCGGCCACCTTGTTCGTCACCACCGACATGCTCGATTCACCCGTCTTCTGGTGGGATCGGCTCGCCCGCGCGATCCTGACGCCCGCGCGCCTGCCCGAGGAGCTGGAGCTCGACGATGGCCCGACGCCCTTGCGCTGGTCGGCGGCGAAGGATGGCGCCGACCGATCGGCGCTGCACCTGGCGATCTGGCGGCGGTTGCGCCGACAGGATCCCAAGCGGCGCGATGGGCTGCTCGACGCAATCGAGGCATGGGCGGGCGTCGCGCCCTCCCGCGACGGCGAGGATAGAGCCCTGACCATAGCCGAGCTGAGGGAGCTTGCGGGCAGCGGCGTCTTCTCGATCGGCGCTCACACCCTCAGCCACGCGCCTCTCCCCGAGCTGACGCAATCGGAGAAGGCGGTGGAGATCGCCGGAAGCCGACGGCGCTGCGAGGAAATCCTGGGCCGGAAGGTCGACACCTTCGCCTATCCCTTCGGCGAGCTGGATGTCGAGGCGCGCGAAGAGGCCCGGCGGGCGGGATTCCGCCTCGCCTGCTCCACGGTGAGAGGGCCGGTGCGGCCGGACAGCGACCGCTTCGCCCTGCCGCGCGTCACGGTCAAGCCCTCATGGAGCGGCGCGCGGCTCGTGAGCCAGCTTCCCTGGGGAGGCTAGGCGCCATGCCCCGGGAGCCGGTCCCGATCACGGTCATCGAGCCCACTGCGCCCTGGCGCCTTCCGGATCTGAGGCAGATCTGGGCCTATAGGGATCTCCTGCGCCTACTGATACGGCGCGACTTCACCGTGCGTTACCGGCAGACGCTTCTCGGCCCCGCCTGGCTCCTTCTCCAGCCGCTGGCGCTCACCGGGGTCTTCACCCTGATCTTCCGCGTTTTCGCGGCGATGCCGACCGAAGGCCGGCCGGCGGTGCTGTTCTACTTCTCGGGGCTCATCGGCTGGACCTACACCGCCCAGGTCCTCGCCGCGACGGCCGGCACCTTCGTCAGCAATTCGAGCTTGTTCTCGAAAGTGCGGTTTCCCCGGCTGATCATGCCCTTGGCGGCGGGAGCATCCGGCTTGTTCGCGGTCGTGCTGCAGCTTCTGCTCCTCGGCACGATCATGGCCGCGATCGGCGAGCCGCTTTTCGGATGGAGGCTTCTCATCCTGCCCGTGCTCATGATCGCTTTCGCATGCCTCGCCTGGGGCGTCGGACTGTGGATCGCCAGCAGCACGGCGAAATATCGCGACCTGTCCATCGCCACGCCCTTTCTGCTCCAGCTCTGGCTCTTCGCGACGCCGATCATCTATCCGCTCTCCTCCGTTCCGCAGGACTGGCGCCTCGCGGTCGCGCTTCTCAACCCCCTCGCCCCGCTCATCGAAGCCCTGCGCTGGATCCTGATCGGGGCCGGCAGCGTCGAGCCGCTCCCGCTCGCCGTCGCCGCCCTGGAGATCGCGATCATCCTCCTGACGGGCGCCATGCTGTTCCAGCGCGTCGAGCGGACCGTCGTCGACACCGTCTGAGCGGCAGCGGATGAGCGCGCCCACCTCGCCGGCCGTCAGCGCGATCATTATTTTCCTCGACGAGGAGCGGTTCCTCGCCGAAGCGGTGGAGAGCGTCCTCGCCCAGAGCTTCGAGGATTGGGAGCTGATCCTGGTCGACGACGGCTCGAGCGACCGCAGCCCCGAGCTCGCGCGGACCTATGCCAGGCTGCATCCCCGCCGCATCCGCTGCCTCGCGCATCCGGGCGGCCGGAACCTCGGCATGAGCGCATCGCGCAATCTCGGCATCGGCGGCGCGCGCGGCCGGTATATCGGCTTCCTCGATGCCGACGACGTCTGGATGCCGGAAAAGCTCGCAGAACAATGCGCTCGGCTGGAGGCCAATCCGCGATGCGGCCTCGTCTACGGCCGGACCCTGATCTGGCGAAGCTGGAATGGAGGGGGAGAGGACTTCCTCTATCCCCTCGGCATCGAGCCGGACGCCGTCCACGAGCCGCCGCGCTTGTTCGAGCTGCTCGTCGAGAACAAGGCGCAGAGCCCGACCACCTGCAACGCGCTGATCCGCCGCTCTTTGTTCGACGCCGTCGGCGGCTTCGAGGACCGCTTCCGCGGCATGTTCGAGGACCAGGCCTTCTTCGCCAAGGCCCTGCTCGCCGCGCCCGCCTATGTGGATGGCCGCCTCTGGGCGAAGTATCGCCAGCACGAGGCGAGCTGCTCGGCGCGATCCGCGCAGGCGGGCGTCGATCTCGCGCATCGCCGGCGGGTCCTCGAATGGATGGACCGATCGCTCGGCCCGGCGCTCGCGCCCTATCCTTCGTCCCGCGCGCGGCTGCGGTCGGAGATCCGCGCCATCCGCCGGCGCGCCCTCAGCCGCGGGGCGAGGCGCTGGATGCGCCGAATCGCCGCGCCGCTGAGGTTCTAGAGCATGTTTCCTGAGGAACGAATAGACGGTCCAGGGCTTGGCTGGGTCTTGCGCCCCGAGGAACCCGGATGAACACGGACGAGAAGGGGATGAACGCGGACCAGGGAATTGCTACGCAAAGCGAAGCATCCGTGTTCATCCGTGCATTGTCCGTGTTCATCATCTTCAGACCTTGCGGCGCCGGCCGCAGAAGGGGCCTGCTTCGATTTAAGACAACCGCGCTCTAACGAACCGTCAGCACGGGCCCTGGCGCAGGCTCCGACGCGCCGGTCATCGGCGGAACCGGATGGCGGATCGGCGGCAGGCTCTTGATATAGCCGGCCAGCGCGGTCGCATCCTCCGGCGTGAGCGCGGAATAGGACGGCCAGGGCATGACGACCAGGATGCGGCCGTCCGGTCGCTCGCCCGTGGTCACCGCTCGGGCGATGTCCTCTACGCTCCAGCCGGCCAGCCCCGTTTGCGGATCGGAGGTGAGATTCGGGGGATAGACGTAGCCCAAGCCCGGAACCTCGAACCCGATGCTGGAGCCGGCCAACTCCAGCTTCGGGTCGGGCTGGCCGATCAGCGCTCCCTCCGTATGGCATCCGCCGCAATCCATGATCTGCGCGAGATAGCGTCCGCGGGCGAGCAGCGCCTCGTCGGCGAGGGCGTCTGCGGATATCGCCGCCAAGGCGGCTGCAACGAAGAGGGCGAGGCGCATGCGGGCTGGCTCCATCGTCTCGAAACGGACAAGGGTCGGATACCTTATCGCGAAGGGCCCGCGCTGTGAGCCTTTTCACAGCGGCGCCACGCAATCGGCACATCGATGCGGCAGTGGCCGTTCAATGGCCTTTGAATGGTCCGCCCGCTTCCGCATCATCGCCATAGTTGACCGACAGCCTGCCGCGCATCTCAAGACAATGGAGAATGATAATGATGCGAACTGCAGTGCTCGCCCTTGCCGCCGTCGCCCTCATGGCCACCCCCGCGCTTGCCGCCTCCAAGCGCGAGGCGCCGGACACCAAGGCCACCGATATCCACGGCGCGCCGGGCAACACGCCGGGATTCGGCGGGTCCAGCGCCAATCCGAACGGCGGCGGCGTTAATGGCGGAAACGGCATCCATAACATCGGCGGCGGCGCGCCCGGCCAGGGCGGCGTCAACGAGGAGGACGATCGCCCCGCCGGCAACATGCATGGCGGGCTGGCCGGCGCGACGGGCTACAGCAAGTAGCGCCGCTGGGAATCCGGGCGGGAGGCGAACCGTCCCGCCCGAATTCACATCTTGCCCCGACCCTCGGGGGGAAGGGGGTCGCCGCGAGGTCCGCTCCCGTGCCATCATCGCCCGAAAGGGACGAAGATCATGGCGTCGGAACGGTTCCTCGATCATCTGGCCGGCGAATTGCAGGGCCTTCGGGACAGCGGCCTCTACAAGAGCGAGCGGATCCTCACCTCGCCCCAGGCGGCGGAGATCACCGTCGAGGGCCGGACGGAGCCGGTGCTCAATTTCTGCGCCAACAATTACCTTGGCCTCGCCGACCATCCGCGCATGGTCGAGGCTGCCAAGGCCGCCCTGGACCGCTACGGCTTCGGGATGTCGTCGGTGCGCTTCATTTGCGGAACGCAGGACGACCACAAGGCGCTGGAAGACCGCTTGAGCCGTTTCCTAGGCACCGAGGACACGATCCTCTACGGCTCCTGCTTCGACGCCAACACCGGGTTGTTCGAGACCATCCTCGGCGAGGAGGATGCGGTCATCAGCGACGCGCTGAATCACGCCTCCATCATCGACGGCATCCGGCTCTGCAAGGCGCGCCGGCTGCGCTACGCCAACAACGACATCGTCGAGCTCGAGGCCCGGCTGAAGGAGGCGCGGGACTGCCGATTCCGCTTGATCGCGACGGATGGCGTCTTCTCCATGGACGGCATCATCGCCAATCTCCCTGCGATCTGCGATCTCGCCGAGCGCCACGACGCGCTCGTCATGGTGGACGATTCGCATGCGGTCGGATTTGTCGGCGCGAAGGGGCGCGGCACGCCGGAGGCCTGCGGCGTCATGGGGCGCATCGACATCCTGACCGGCACGCTCGGCAAGGCGCTGGGCGGCGCCTCCGGCGGATACACCTCCGGCCGGCGCGAGACCGTCGAGTGGCTCCGGCAGCGTTCGCGCCCGTATCTCTTCTCCAACGCGCTGATGCCGACGATCGCGGCCGCCTCGCTCGCCGCCCTCGACTTGATCGAGGAGAGCGATGCCTTGCGCGACCGTTTGCGCGCGAACGCCGAACGTTTCCGCGCCGGCATGGCGAAGCTCGGCTTCACGCTCGTTCCGGGGGAGCACCCGATCATCCCGGTGATGCTGGGCGAGGCGACGCTCGCGGCGGCGATGGCGGATGCCTTGCTCGCAGAAGGCATCTATGTCATCGCCTTCTCCTATCCCGTGGTGCCGAAGGGCGCGGCCCGCATCCGCACCCAGATGTCGGCCGCCCACACCGCAGAACAGATCGACCGCGCGGTCGCGGCCTTCGGGCGCGTCCGCCGCGCGCTCGGCGTCATTCGATGAGGACACGCTAGCCACATGCGCGCATTGGTGAAGAAGGAACGCAAACCCGGCCTGTGGATGGAGGAGGCGCCGGTCCCCGAGATCGGCCCGCAGGACGTGCTGATCAAGGTGCGGCGCAGCGCCATCTGCGGCACGGACGTGCATATCTGGAACTGGGACCAATGGGCGCAGGCCACGATCCCCGTGCCGATGACGGTCGGTCACGAGTTCATGGGCGAGGTCGCGGCGGTCGGCGATGAGGTCGACGACTTCAAGCCCGGCGACCGCGTCTCCGGCGAGGGACACATCACCTGCGGCCATTGCCGCAACTGCCGGGCCGGAAAGCGGCATCTCTGCCCCAACACGGTCGGGGTCGGCGTCAACCGGCCGGGCAGCTTCGCCGAGTTCGTCGCGATCCCGGCCGAGAACGCCTACAAGCTTCCCGACGCGGTGCCCGACGAGATCGGCGCGATCCTCGATCCGTTCGGCAATGCGGCGCACACCGCCTTGTCGTTCGATCTGGTCGGCGAGGACGTGCTGGTCACCGGCGCGGGGCCGATCGGCTGCATGGCCGCCGCCATTGCCCGGCGCGCGGGCGCGCGCCATATCGTTGTGAGCGACCTCAACGAGTATCGGCTGGGTCTCGCCAAGGCCATGGGCGCGACGCGCACCGTCGATGTCAGCCGCGAGAAGCTCGACGCCGTCATGCACGAGCTCGGCATGACCGAGGGCTTCGATGTCGGCCTGGAGATGTCGGGCAGCGGAGCGGCGCTCAAGGACATGCTGCGCACCATGATCCATGGCGGCAAGGTGGCGCTGCTCGGCATCCTGCCCGGCGAGATCGCGCTCGACTGGAACCAGATCATCTTCAAGGGCCTGACGCTCAAAGGGATCTATGGGCGCGAGATGTTCGAGACCTGGTACAAAGTCACCGCGATGATCCAAAGCGGCCTGGACGTGTCGCCCGTCATCACCCACCGCTTCCCCATCGCCGAGTTCGAGAAGGGCTTCGAGGTGATGCGGTCGGGCAAGTCCGGAAAGGTCGTGCTGGAATGGTGACGGCGGGGCGATCGGACTAGGCGCTTCGATGTCCGTGGCCGCTGAACCCTCTCGCCCTGAGCCGCGCCTGGCCCGCATCGCCTACCGCGCGGCTCATGCGACGCGGATGGGCTGGTATTCGGGTCTCTACCGGCTCTCGCGGAGTCTGACCAAGCCCGTTCCTGCTGCGCCGGGAGTGGCGGAGCGGATGCCGAGCCTGCAGCTCATGCGCGCGGATTTGGATGGGCTGATCGCGCGGGATCTCGCCCATATCGGGGCCGGCCTCTACCGCATGCCCGAGGATGTCCTGCCCGGGCCGTCGGCCTTGCGCCTGGCCGCCCGCTACATCGCCGACCTGCGCAGCGTGGAGCGTCGCCGCCACGCGCGGGACGGACAGGAAATCTTCCGCTCCCCCGCATTGGGGCGGTTCCCGCGCTACTACCTGCAGAATTTCCACTACCAGACCGACGGCTATCTCAGCCGCCGCTCGGCCGAGCTCTACGATTTCCAGGTCGAGGTGCTGTTCGGCGGCAGCGCCGACTTGATGCGCCGACAGGCGCTGGCCCCGATCGCGCGGCATATCGCCGGCCGCCGGCATGCCGAGCTGCGTCTTTTGGATGTCGGCTGCGGCACCGGGCGCTTCCTCGCGCAGGTCAAGAGCAACTGGCCGAGGCTGCCGGCGACCGGCCTCGATCTCAGCCCCTTCTATGTTGCCGAGGCCCGTGACCGGCTTGCGGCCTGGTCTCGCGTGTCGCTGGTCGAAGGGGCAGGCGAGGCATTGCCCTTCCCCGATGCGGCCTACGACGTCGTCGCAAGCGTCTTCCTCCTCCACGAGTTGCCGCGCGGGGTGCGCCATGCCGTGCTGACGGAAATGGCCCGCGTCCTGAAGCCGGGCGGGCTCCTGGTGCTGGTGGATTCGCTTCAGCGCGGTGACCGGCCCGAGTATGAAGCGATGATGGATCACTTTCCCGCCGCGTTCCACGAGCCCTATTACGACGATTACACGCGCGATGACCTGCTTCAGGTCCTGATCGCGAGGGGTTTGGAGCCGGTAGAGCCTGGGTTGGCCTACTTCTCGAAGATCCTCGCCGCGACCAAGCCGGAGTGACCGCTACCTCCTTTGGAGAGGCGACATCGGGAAACCGGGCCACTCATTTGCGCGAACGTCTCGAATGAACGCTTAAGCGTTGTACATTAGACTATTCGGTTGGGAAGGTGGGCAAAGACCCGCTGAAGGTCTTGCGGCGTCTTCGGAAGCGAAGCGGCGCGGGGGCGATACGGGCGTTGGGGAGGTTCAGGATGAACGGGGCTGACGGCGGGATCGGCGCGGCGCAACCTTGGCTCGCCGGGTATCCGGGCAATGTCGATTGGCATGCCGAGATCCCCGTCCGGCCGCTCTATGCGCTGTTGGACGAGGCGGTGGCGCGCTACTCCGAGCGCTGCTGCATCGACTTCCTCGACAAGCGCTACAGCTATCGCGAGATCGGCGAGCTGGCGAACCGCGTCGCCAAGGGACTTCGGCGCCTCGGCGTGAAGCGCGGCACCAAGGTCGGGCTTTTCCTGCCGAACTGCCCGTATGCGGTGATCTTCTATTACGGGATCCTCAAAGCGGGCGGGACGGTGGTCAATTTCAACCCGCTCTATGCCGAGCGCGAGCTGATCCACCAGATCGAGGATTCCGACACCGAGATCATGGTGACGCTGGACCTCAAGGCGCTCTGCGGCAAGCTCCTGCCGCTGGTGAAGAAAACCGGGCTGAAGACGGTGATCGTCTGCTCCATGGCGGCGATCCTGCCATTCCCCAAGAACATCCTGTTCCCTGTCGCCAAGCGAAAGGAGATCGCCCGGTTCGCAGATGGCGACCGGACGGTCTCGTTCGACGAGGTCGTCGCGAATGACGGCGCCGTCGTCCCACCCGAAATCGACCCGCGGACCGAGATCGCGCTGCTGCAATACACCGGCGGCACGACCGGCGTGCCCAAAGGCGCGATGCTGACGCATGCCAACGCCGTGGCGAACGCCATGCAGCTTCGGCTGTGGGCGCCGGCCCTGGGAGGGCAGGCGGAAAAGATCCTCGGCGTGCTGCCGCTCTTCCACGTCTTCGCGATGACGGTGGTGATGAATCACGGCCTGCTCCTCGGGGCGGAGATGATCCTTCTGCCGCGCTTCGATCTGAAGCAGTTGTTGAAGACCATCGACAAGAAGAAGCCGACCGTTTTCGTCGGCGTGCCGACGCTCTATGCCGCGATCAACAACGCCAAGGAGACGGCGAGCACGAATCTGCGCTCGCTCAAATACTGCATCTCGGGCGGCGCGCCGCTGCCGCTCGAGGTCAAGCACCGGTTCGAGGAGTTGAGCGGGTGCGTGCTGGTGGAGGGCTACGGCCTCTCCGAAACGGCGCCGGTCGCCACCTGCAACCCGTTCCTGGGCGAGAACCGGCGGGGCTCGATCGGCCTGCCCCTGCCCGGCACCACGGTCGAGATCGTCGCCATCGACGGCTCGGAGCGCGTGTTGCCCGCGGGCGAGCGCGGCGAGGTCTGCATCCGAGGGCCTCAGGTGATGGCCGGCTATTGGAAGAAGCCGGAGGAGACCGCGAAGGCGATGCGGGGCGGCCGCTTCCATTCCGGCGACATCGGCTACATCGATGCCGAGGGCTACATCTACATCGTCGACCGACTGAAGGAGATGATCCTCTGCGGGGGCTACAACGTCTATCCGCGCAATGTCGAGGAGGCGATCTACATGCACCCCGTCGTCGCCGAATGCGCGGTGATCGGCGTCGCCGATCCCTATCGCGGCCAGACGGTGAAGGCCTTCGTCGTTCTGCGCGGGGGAGAGTCGGTGACGAAGGACGCGCTCTGCGAATTCCTCAAGGACAAGCTCTCGCCGATCGAGATGCCCAAGCAGATCGAGTTCCGCCAGAGCCTGCCGAAGACCGCGATCGGCAAGATCCTGAAGAAGACCCTGGTCGCCGAGGAAGAGGCGAAGGCGCCGGCGGCGGCGTGAGGGGGATTACTCGCGCTCTCGCCGGCGGCGCCATGCCGCCCAGTCCACCGGCTCCTGCGCGCGGATGTCCAAGGCATCGGGCTCCAACCGGTCGGTGAAAAGGACGAGGTTGAGTCCGCTCCACCGCGCGCTCGGCACGATCACGCCGGTAAAGCCGAGGAACTGGGCGGCGTCGCCGATCTCCTGCGTGCGCGCGTAGAGCAGCTCGGCATATTTCTCCCGCTCT
>DATIDB010000337.1:0-10569 GCA_035456545.1 Alphaproteobacteria bacterium
AGGGTGCGATCTTGAAATCCCCTCCCCCCTTGCGGGGGAGAGTTAGGGTGGGGGGTAAGGCCAGAGATCAGACGTCGGAAACCAGAAATCAGAACGGAAACATTTTCTGACTTCTGACTTCCGTGTTCTGGCTTCTGGACCCTCCCTCCCCGCCCTCCCCCGCAAGGAGGGAGGGAGAGGATGGGCGCTTCTAACTTCTGTCTTCCGACTTCTGTCTTCTGTCTTCTGAATTACTCCGCCGCCTTGGTCTCGGCCTCGGCCATCAGCTTCTTGGCGAGCGCGAGCTTGGCGGTCTTGTCCATCTTCTTCAGCTCGTTGTTGAGCACGCGCTCGTTCAAGGACTGGTTCCAGTAATCGAGGCTGCCGATGCCGAGCAGCGCCATCTTGCCGACGAACTGGCGCAGCACCTCGTTGGTCGGGCCCATGACCCAGCCCGCCTTGCCGTCGCGCAAATACCGCTCGATGCCGAGCGCCGGCTTGTAGCCGGTGCCCCCGCAGGCATGCAGCATCTTGTCCGAGACATGCGCGACGTTCTTCGCGGCCGTGAACTTCACCTGCCACATCCAGGGCAGGAGCGTCGCGCGCGGCAGGTTCTTGAGGTCGGAATGGATCGACCAGTCGCAGCCGTTGGTGACCGCGTCCATCGCTTTCGCCATCTGGAAGACGAAAGCGCGGCTGGCGTTGGTGTCGATGATCGCCTCGCCGACATAGTCCTGGATGGTCGGGTAATCGGCCACGCGCATGCCGACATCCACATGCGTCTTGCGCGTGGTGTGGTTCTTGGCGATGTCGATCATGCCGAGGGCGATGCCGTTCCAGCAGGCCGAGGAGCAGAGCAGGAAGAAGGGATCGACCGCCTCGTCGTTGGAATTGGCGCCGTCGCCCTTTGGCCCGACCATGCGGTCGTTCGCGATGGTGGCGTTCACCTCGAGCGTGCCGGACTGATTGCCCCTGAGCCCCATGCCGTCCCATTTCGAGGGCTCGGCCTTCGCCTCCTTGCCCATGATCAGCCAGCAGGTGAGGTCGGAATAGTTGCCGCCGAAATCCGGGCTGGTGGTCTGGATGATGTACCAGTCGGCGAAGCCTCCGGAGGTGGTCCAGGAGGCCTTCTTGCGCACCTTCCATCCACCGTCGACCTTCTCGGCGCCGGAGGAGACCGGATACCAGAAATGCGAGCCGGTCTCAGGGTCCGAATAGGAGAGCGTTCCGACCAGCACCTCCTTGTCGAGCCGCTTCATCAGCTCCTGCAAGGTCGGGTTGCCGTGCGCGCGCAGCATCGCGGCGGCGACCGCGCCGGTATGCATCGTGTAGCACATCGCGGTCGAGGCGCATCCGTAGCGCGCGATGGTCTCCACCACCATCGCGGCGCAGGTATGATCCTCGCCGAGGCCGCCCCATTCCTTGGGCACCAGGAGGCCGAGCAGGCCATTCTTGGCGAGCGCCTCGAAGTTCTTGCGCGGGAAGATCAGCTTGCGGTCCGATTCCACCGCGTTCTCGCGCAAGGTGGTGCGCGACAGCTCGATCAGCTTTTCCTGCAGCTCGACTTGCCGGGGCGTCAGGAGCCATTGCGGATCGAATTCGTAGCCGAGGCCCCAGAATTCGTCCGAACCCCACCGCTTCCCGCTCATGCTCCTCCCCTTTCCGATTTCACAGCGCTGAAGCCGCGCTTGGACATTTTCGAAACGGTATCCAATGGGCATTCGCAACGCAAGGATCGGGACTATACCAATTTAGGACCATTTATTGCCCGTTTGCTTGACACTGGGTTGAGCCGCTCCTACCGTTCCCCAACACCCGATTCCGAATTCCTGACGGGCGAGAAAACAGCGGCCGGCGCGCCTTGCGCTCACGCCGCGAGAAGCGAGAGCCATCCAGGGAGGATCCACGAAGATGCGCACGTCCTTGAGCCGTCGCCGGCTGCTCGGAACCACCGCCGCTGGTCTAGGCTTGGCCGCAGCTGGTCTGCCCCGGCTCGGGCGGGCGGCGGAGCAGACCGTCAGGATCGGCTTCCTCGCGCCGATGAGCGGCGACTATGTCGATTGGGGCCTTCCCGGCCTTTACGGCTGCGAGATCTGGGCGGAGAACGTGAATGCGCAAGGCGGCCTAAAGATCGGCGGCGACACGTACAAGATCGAGTTCGTCGGCTATGACGACGAGGCCGAGACCGACAAGGCGCTGCAAGGCGCCAAGAAGCTGGTGCTCGAGGATGAGGTGAAGTTCATCCTGATGCTCGGCGGCAACTATTCCGGCGTGCAGAACTTCGTGAACCAGGAGAAGATGCTGGTCTCGACGCTGCTCCCGAGCGACATGTCGCCGGACACGCCCTATCTTATCGCGCCCTGCGAGACGCACCCCTTCTACAACGTGACGGGCGTCGAGTGGCTGGCTAAGAACCGGCCGGAGCTGAAGACCGCGGCGATGGTCTATCCCGACGATTCGCTCGGCCTGCCGAGCCTCGCCACCTATCGCGCCGCCTTCGAGGCCGAAGGCATCAAGATCGTCACCGAGAAGGCCTATCCCGACGAAGCCAGCGCCGATTTCACCGCGTTGACGACGGCGCTTCTTGCGGCGAAGCCCGACATCCTCTGCCTCGACACCTGCGGCGCCGGCGCGGTCTCGCAGATCACCGAGCAGGCCTTCCTGCAGGGCTACAAGGGCCAGATGATCTCCTGCACCCTCGACTACTACAAGCAGGTGACCGAGAAGACGAGCAAGGAGTTCATGGAGGGCTTCATCTTCCAGTTCCCGAACTTCGACGACCCGATGATGCAGAAGGACCAGATCAACTTCCCGGACCCGAAGGGCTTCTATGACGCCTATGTGAAGAAGTATCCGGACGCATGGTCCGCGGTCTCCTGGGAATACCCCGCCATCATGGTCACCTGGGCCGACGCCGCGCAGAAGGCGGGCAGCGTCGAACCGATGAAGGTGCTCGAGGCGATGAAGGCGAGCGGCACCAGCCCGCATGTGTTCGGAAAGGGCGAATGGTGGGGCACGGAGGTGCTCGGCGTCGACAACGCCCTGATCGCCGACTGGCCGGTGGTCGTGATGCGGGACGGCATGCCGACCATCGCCGAGTTCCGCAGCATCCCGGACTGGATGAGCAAGCACACCGACCTGCTGATCAAGCACATGACCGACCTGAAGCAGATGCCCGATCAGCGGGCGTAAGCGTCGCCTTCGACAGAAGCCTCCCCTCTTCCGCGCCTCTCCTGCCCTTCGGGGCGGGAGAGGGGGCCGTCAGCACGGTTCCCGGTCGGATGGCACATGCTTGAGCTGATCCTGCAGACATGCGTCAACGCGCTGGTCGCCAGCAGCTTCACCGCGCTGGTCGCGGTCGGGCTCGTCCTGATCTTCGGCGTCATGGGTATTGTCAATTTCGCTCATGGCGAGCTTTACATGACGGGCGCCTTCGCGGTCTGGTACCTCACCTCCGCCCTCGGCTGGCCGTTCCTCCTCGCCGTCGCCGCGGCGATCCTGCTCGTTGCCGCCATCGGCGCGGTGATGGAGCGGCTCCTGTTCCGCCCGATGCGCGGCAATCCCTTGGGCGGCCTCATCATGTCGGTCGGCACGCTCTTCATCCTGCAGGTTCTCGCGCTCGAACTCGGCGGCGGCACGGGCCGCGCCAAGCATGTGACGCCGCCGTGGCGCGGCGTCATCGAGGTGTTCGGCATCGAGGGCGTCACCGTGCCGGTGCAGCGCCTGGCGGTGATCGGCATCTCGGTCGCCCTGCTCGGCGGTCTGTGGCTCTTCCTGCACCGCACGCGCATGGGGTGGGCCTTGCGCGCCTGCGCGCAGGACCCGGAGGCGGCGGCGCTTCAGGGTATCTCGATAGACCGCTTCTCCCTTCTCGCCATGGTATTGGGCGCGGGCCTCGCCGGGGCCGCGGGAGCGGTGATGGCGCCGCTGCTCCCGGTCGAGCCCTCGATGGGCCATTCGGTGATCGTCACTGCCTTCATCGTCATCATCGTGGGAGGAATCGGCAGCGTCGAGGGCGCAGTGATCGCCGCGATCCTTTACACTTTCTTCGACACCTTCGTGACGACCTTCCTCGACGGCACGATCGCCAGCATCCTCGGGCTCCTGATCATGATGCTGGTGCTGGTCATCCGCCCGACCGGAATCATGGGCGTGCGGGAGAAGGTCTGAGATGAGCGCGGCCCGGCCCCTCGCCGCGCTGGTCCTGGCGCTCGCGCTGGTCGCGATCCCGTTCCTGGTCAAGCCCTATCAGCTCGACATCGCCATCTTCCTCCTGATCAACATCCTGGTGGTGGTCAGCTATCGGCTCGTCACCATCACCGGCGAATGGAGCCTCGCCCATGTGGTGATGATGGGCGTCGGCGGCTATGCGAGCGCCCTGCTCGCGAAACGGGCCGGGCTGGAGTTCTGGCTCTCCATGCCGCTCGCCGCCCTCTTCACCGCATCGGTCGCCTTCATCCTCAGCTTCCCCCTGTTCCGGATGAAGGCCTTCTATTTCCTGATCGGATCCTTCGCCGCCGGCGAGGCGATCCGGCTCACCTGGATCCGCTTCTACGATCCCTTCGGCGGGCCGAAGGGATTGAAGCTGATCCCGCCGCCCGAGTTGTCCTTGCCATGGTTGGAGGAGCCGCTGAATCTCGGCCGGCCGGTCAGCTACTACTTTCTCACCATGCTCATCGTCGGCCTCTCCTTGCTGGTGCTCTGGCGAATCGAGCGCTCGCGCATCGGCCTCACTCTGCAGGCGATACACTGGCGCGACGTCCTCGCCGAATCGATCGGCGTGAACACTTGGCGCTACCGGACGCTGGCGCATGTCGTCGCCAGCTTCTTCGCCGCGGTCGCCGGAGCGCTCCTCGCGCATTACGTCGGAGCCGTGACCCCGACCCGCTTCGGCCTGCACATCATGCTCTATGTGTTGGTCTGGGTGATCGTCGGCGGCACGCGGACCTTTTACGGGCCGATCCTCGGCGTCGTTACCTTGTCGATCCTCGACGAGTTCATCCGCGAGTTCGACGAGTACCGGCCGCTGATCTATGGGCTGATCCTGATCCTGACGGTGCGATTCCTGCCGCACGGGCTGGAAAGCATCGTGCTGCGGGCGATCGCGGCATGGCGCGAGCGCTCGCCGGGGGTCAGCCGGATGCCCGTCGGAGAATAGGGACGAGTTCCGCTCCCGCCAGAAGCCACCGCCGAAGGTCGTGCCGACCCGCGGCCAGCGCGAGATATCGATCCGCGCCGACGGGCACCGGATCGCGCGCGATTCCCGCCAACTCCCCCTCGGTCGCGGATGCATCCCGGCCGAGCCGTCGCTCCGCCTTGGCGCGATTGCCGAGGATCGCGCCAAGCCCCGCCTCGCGCCAGCCGAAGGCGCGGCGCCGCAGCTCTGCGGCCTCGACATAGGCGCACAAAGCCTCGGCATCCCGCCCGAGCTCGGACAGCGCAGCGCCCAGAGTGTTCAGCGCGACCGCCCGCGCCGCGCCGCAGAGCCGCAGCTCCTCGCCGCGCCCGGCGGAACGATAGGCCTCCGGATCCCGCCGAAGCTTGCGGAAATGCGCGGGCGTCGAGCGTCCGCCGCCGAGCGGCATCGCCGCCGCGCCGAGCCAATCCTCCACCCGCTCCCAGGCCAGGACGGCACGCCGCCCGGCATCGACCGCGTCCCTGCCCTCCCAGTGCTGCAGCACCGCGGCGAGGCTCTCGCCGAATGCGGCGGCGAGCGGCTCAGGCCACTCCGCTTCGATCCGAGGCGCCGCGCGCTCGCGCCACAGCGCGGCCGCGCCGGCGGCGTCGCCCGCTTCAAAGGCGCGCGCGGCTTCGACCAGCGCCGCCTCCGCGCTCTCCGGCTCAGGCGCCGAGATAGGCGCGTCGGACATGCTCGTTCTCGTGCAGCGACCGGCTCTCGCCTTGCAGCGCGACCGAGCCGGTCTCCAGCACATAGCCGTAGCGCGCGAGCCTGAGCGCCAGCTCGGCGTTCTGCTCGACCAGGATCACGGGAACCCCGCCCTTGTTGATGTCGAGGATGATGCGCGCGATCTCCTGCACCATGACCGGCGAAAGCCCGAGCGAGGGCTCATCGAGCAGAAGAAGCCGCGGCCGGGCCATCAGCGCGCGTCCCATCGCCAGCATCTGCTGCTCGCCGCCGGAGAGGGTCCTGGCGAGCTGGCGCCGGCGCTCCTTCAGCCGCGGGAAATGGTGAAACACCTTTTCGAGATCGGCGGCGACCGCCTCGCGGTCACGGCGCAGATACGCCCCGGTGTTCAGGTTCTCCAGGACGGTGAGGTCGGGAAAGACGCGCCGCCCCTCCGGCACATGGGCGATGCCGAGAGCGACGATCTGCTCGGGCTTGAGGCGGTCGATGCGCCGGCCGTCGAACCAGATCTCGCCGGCGCTGGGCCGCACGAGGCCGGAGATGGCGCGCAAGGTCGTGCTCTTGCCCGCGCCGTTCGCCCCGATCAAAGTCACGATGTCGCCGTCCTCCAGCGCCAGCGACACGCCCTTCAGCGCAGCGACCTTCTGATAATGGACGGTCAGGTCGCTGAGGCGGAACAGCATCGGGTCAGGCCGTCCCCAGATAGGCTTCGACCACTTCGGGATGCGCGCGGATTTCCTGCGGCGAGCCTTCCGCCAGGAGCACGCCGAAATTGAGAACGGTGATGCGGTCGCAGAGGCCCATCACCGCCTGCATGTCGTGCTCGACCAACAGGATTGTCACGCCCTCCTCGCGGATGCGGCGGACGAGCCCCATCATGGTCCGCGTCTCCTCCGAGTTCATGCCGGCGAAGGGCTCGTCGAGCAACAGCAGCTTCGGCTCGCCGGCGAGCGCGATCCCGAGCCCCAGCGCTTTCTGCAATCCATGCGGCAGGTTGGCGGCGACGTCGTCGCGGCGCTGCTCCAGGCCGAGGAAGCGCAGCACCTGAAGAGCGCGCGCCTCCGCCGCCCGGCGCCGCGGGCCGTCGAGGCCGAACAGGGCGGCGAAGAGCCCGGTGCGCGCCTGCAGATGGCACCCCACGAGCATGTTCTCGAACACGGTCATCTCGTGGAAAAGCGTGGTGGACTGGAAGGTCCGCACCAGCCCGTCTTCGGCGATGCGGCTGGCGCCCAGCCCGGAGATCGTCCGGCCGCGATAGCGGATCGATCCGGAGGTCGGGCGATAGAAGCCGCTGATGACGTTGAAGGTCGTCGTCTTGCCCGCGCCGTTGGGGCCGATGAGTCCGCGGATTTCGCCCTCCTCGACGTGGAAGCTCAGATCGCGCACGGCCGTCAAACCGCCGAAGCGCTTGCTGACCCGGTCCAGTTCCAGAAGAGCGCCCATCGCCTAGCGCCTCAATCCCCATTCAGCCCGCGATATCGGCCGCGGTAGTAGAGCAGCGGCCGGCCTTCCGTCGCGCAGCGCAGCCGCAGCACCTCGCCGAGGAAGATCACGTGGTCGCCGCCATCGTAGAGCGCGCGCGTCCGGCACTCGAACGCGGCGATGCAGCCTTTGAGGATCGGCGCGCCCGTCTCCCAGGTCTCGTATTCGACGCCGCTCCATTTGTCGATGAGCGCCTTTGCGAAACGCTGCGACAGCTCGTGCTGGGTCTCGCTGAGGATGTTGACGGCGAAATGCCCGCCATCGGTGAATGCGCCGAGGCTGTAGGCGGCGCGATGGAGGCTGAACAGCACCAGCGGCGGATCGAGGGAGACCGAGTTGAAGGAGTTCGCGGTGATGCCGAGCAGCTCGCCCGAGGGCGCGATCGCGGTCACCACGGTAATCCCGGTGGCGAAACAGCCGAGGGCGCTTCGGAACGCCTGTACATCGAAGCCGCCGGCAGTCCCTTCGAGCCGCTCCGCCGCTTCCTCGCCCTGATCCTGGCCGTCCGCCGGCGTCACCCGCGTCCTCTGGTCCAGATATGGTTCAAACTGGTCATCGCGAATTGTAATTGGCAAGGCGGGGCATTGCCAGAAGGGGCGGCCGCGCGAGGCGCTCTCATTCGGGGAGGCCTTCCGGCCCTATTTCCAACGGCAGGCCGGGCGCTCGCCCGCGGCGCAGTCGAGGACGAACCGCGTCTCCCCCGATCGCATCGCCGCCGTCCAGTCCAGCCGCACGAGGCTCTCCGACCAGGCATCGTCGTAGCCGCAATGCAGCGCCTCGAGCATCATGCGCCTGCCATCGCCGGCGCGCGGCAGGAAGAGCGCGCGATCGGCCGCGCGATACAGAGTCATGGGGGCCGATCCGCCGGGCCGAAGGACGGGCAGATCGATCGTCGTCCAATGCGCGAATACCAAAAGGCAGCGCAAGGGGCGCTCCGAGCCGTTGTGAATTGTGACCGAGACGGGGGTGGCCGGTTGCGGTTCGGCGGCGCAACCGGCGAGGAGGACAAGGGTCACGAGTTTCCAAGCCCGCATGCCCCTCCCCCCAGCGAGACCGTCAAGACCCCGGCCGATCGATGATAGCATCCATCGTTTCGGGAGGCTCATCGCAATGCAGCTTCGCAAGGTCCAATTCATCAAGGAAATCGTGCATGCGGAGGCCGGTGGGCGGGTTGATGTGCCGATCCGCCGCGTCGCCGCCCTGGCGGTCATCGACAATCCCTTCGCCGGCCGATTCGAGCGCGATCTTTCTCCCTTGTTCGAGATCGGCCTCAGCCTGGGCGAGGAGCTCATGCCGGAGGCCGCCCGCCTGCTTGGCGGGCCGGGGCTGGTCTATGGCAAGGCGGCGATCGTCGGCGTGAACGGCGATCTCGAGCATGCGGCGGCGGTGCTGCATCCCAAGCTCGGCAAGCCGATGCGCGCGGCTCTCGGCGGCGGCGAGGCGATCATCCCGTCGACGACGAAGGTCGCGGCGGCGGGCGCGGCCATCGACGTGCCGCTCGCGAACAAGGACAATCCCTGGTCCTTCGACGAGCTGGATTCGATGACGGTCTCGATCGCGGATGCGCCGCGGCCGAACGAGATCCTCGTGGTCATGGCGATCGGCACGGCCGGGCGGCCCAATCCGCGCGTCGGCAAGGGACGGGCGGTCACCTGACCGGGGGCGTCCGGACGAGCGGATCGCGTCCGCGCAAGAGATCGCTCGCCCGCTCGGCGAGGGCGATGATCGCCGCGTTCACGGGGCCCGTGGTGATCCTCGGAAAGACGGACGCATCGACCACGTAGACATTGTCGGCGCCCTGGAGCAACAGGTGCGGATCGGTCACCGCCTCCCGGTCCGTCCCCATCCGGCAGGTGCCCACCGGGTGATGGTGCGTGTAGGCCGCGCGCGCCAGGAAGCGAAGGCGCTCCTCTCGCGTCACGCAATCGCCCGGCAGGACCTCCTCCGCCCGCCACTCGGCGAAGGCGTCCGAGCCGCCCAGCGCCTCAGCCCAGCCGAGCGCGTCGAGATACAGCTCGCGGTCGCGCGCCTCGCTCAAATAGCGAGGATCGATCTGCGGCGGCGCCGCGGGGTCCGCGCTGGCGAGCGCGACGGCGCCTCGGCTGGCGGGATGGGTGAAGCCGAACATCAGCGTGTAGCCCTCGCCGAACCGGGGCAGGTCCGGCCTTGTGGCGAACGCCTCGGTCGCGACCGGCGCGGCGACGCACGCCACCACAAGCTGCGGCGCGGGGCCGCTCCCATGCTCCAGATAGAGCAGCGATTCCGAATGCTGGTAGCGCGACGCCGGCACCGGCAGCCGCGCGCGATAGAGATTGCCGCCCGAGAGAAGGTGGTCCTGCAGGTTTCGACCGACGCCTGACAAGTCGAAGCGCGGCTCCACCCCGACCGCTTGCAACTCGTCGGCGGGACCGATCCCGCTGCGCAGCAGGAGCAGCGGCGAGCCGATCGCGCCCGCCGCGAGAATGACGCGCCGCGCTTCGATCCGCCGGCCGTCCAGCAGGACCGCGCCCGTGCAGCGCGATCGCTCGAATGTGAGCTCCCGAACCTCCGCTTGAAGCCGCACCGCCAGGTTCGGCCGCGCCTGCACCTCCGGCGTGAGATAGGCGTCGGCGGTCGTCTGCCGCCGCCCGTCCTTGATGGTGAGCGTATTCACCGTCGCGCCGGCCATGGACGCCCCATTGTGATCGGGGATCGACCGCAGCCCGCACGCCAGCGCCGCCGCTTGGAAGGCGTGCACGAGCGGATGCGGCGGGTCGGGCTGGATCAGATGCACGGGGCCTCCGCTCCCGTGCCAGGGCGACGGCGCGCCTGTCCAATTCTCGCTTTTCAGGAAATACGGGAAGAGATCGGCGAAGCTCCAGCCAGGCATACCCCATTGGTCGAAGTCGCTCGGATGGCCGCGCACATGCGCCATCGCGTTGATCGCCGAGGAGCCGCCGAGCACGCGCCCGCGCGGCCAGGGATGGCTGCGGTCCGCCGTCCCCGCCTGCGGCACGGTCTCATGGCGCCAATCGATGGCGCGGCCTTGCAGCGCCGCCCATTTCGCGGGATCGGCGATGTCGGGTTCCTCGCCGGCCGAGCCGCCCGCCTCGAGAAGGCAGACGCGGCGGTCGGCATCCTCGCTCAAGCGCGCGGCGAGCACGGAGCCCGCCGTTCCGCCGCCGATGATGAGATCGTCATATGCCATGACCACAATGATCCAGCCGGTCCCCTAAGGTTCGGAATGGTCTTCCGCGCGCGGT
>DATIDB010000338.1:0-2990 GCA_035456545.1 Alphaproteobacteria bacterium
GAGCGGTATACCGTCAGATTGAAGCATCTGCGCCGGTGCGCCGCGGCATCGCGCTTCGCGGCGCGCCTGGCCGGATGCACAACGCAGGTGAGTCAATCTTTCGGAACACCGTCTAGAACCGCTCCGCACGGTACGGCGTCACGTCGAGCGCCGGCGGGCGGTCCAGCGCCAGCGCCGCCACAAGCTTGCCGGTGATCGCGCCCAACGTCAGCCCGACATGCCCGTGCCCGAAGGCGAGCACCGCGTTCGGGAGACCCGGCACGCGCCCGATCACGGGAAGCGAATCCGGCATCGAGGGCCGGAACCCCATCCAGCGGCTGGCGCCGCGCGTGTCGAGATCGGGGAACATGCGCCGGCCGTGGATCAGCAGCTTCTCGGCGCGCCCGTAATTCGGCGGCGCCTTCAGCCCGCCGAGCTCGACGGTGCCGGCGAAGCGCAGCCCGATCTCCAGCGGCGTCACCGCGAAGCTGTGATCGCCGGAATAGAGCGGCCGGCGCGGCGTCACGCCCGGATTGGGCAAGGTCATGTGATAGCCGCGCTCGGTGTCGAGCGGCACGTCGCGGCCAAGGGCGCGCGCCAAGGGCCGCGACCAGGCCCCGGCCGCGATGACGACGGCGTCGAATGGGATGTCCCCCTCCGCCGTGCGCCCGGCGATCGGGCGCGCATCGCGGAAGGCGAAGCCGAGCAGCGCCCGCCGCTCGATGCGTCCGCCCTGGCGCGTCACCGCCTCGGCCAGGCGCCGCGCCAGCCTGTACGGGTCCAGCACATGCGCGTTCTCCGGATGGATCACGCCGTGCCGGTAGATCGGGGCGAGCGCGGGCTCCGCCTGCCGGATTTCCTCGGCGCGCAGCACCTCGACCGCCACGCCGAGCCGACGCTGCAGGTCCAGCCCCCATTGCGCCTTTCGAAAGCTCGCATCGCTCTCATAGAGGGTGAGCCAGCCGGTGCGGCGCAGCATCTCAGTCGCGTCGGCCATCTCGAGCAGCGGCAGCCAGACCTCCATAGCCGCGCCGAGCAGGGGCTTGAGCGCGCCTGCGATCACCTCCACCCGCGCGGGCCGGCTCGCGGCGAGGAAGCGCAGGAGCCAGGGCGCGATGCGCGGCAGGTAGCCCCAGCGGATGGCGAGCGGCCCGAGCGGATCCATCAGCATGCCCGGCACGTCCTTGAGCACGCCCGGCATCGCCACGGGCAGGACCGAATCCACCACGATCATCGCGGCGTTGCCCTTCGAGGCGCCCTCCCCCGGCCCGCTCGGATCGAGGAGCGTGACGCGCGCGCCCGCGCGCTGGAGGTAGAGCGCGGTCGACAGGCCGACGAAGCCGGCGCCGGCGATCAGCACATGCGGCGCGGAGGTCATGCGGGCAGCGCAGCCCGCCGGGAGCGCCAGTCCGAGCGCCTCAGCCGATAGAGCACGTGCCGGCGATCGGCGAAGGTTTCGGGGTCCAGGGGATGATCGAAATCGTCGTCGGGATCGTGGGTCATGCCGAGGCGCTCCATCACCCGCCGCGAGCGCAGGTTGCGGGGACTGGTATAGGCGACGATCTCCTCCAGGCCCAGCCCCTCGAAGCCGTAGTCCAGAGCGACGACGGCGGATTCAAGCGCATAACCCTGTCCCCAAAACGCGAATCCGAGGCGCCAGCCGATCTCGACGCAGGGCGTGAAATGCGCCTCGAAGCGCGGGCTCCAGATGCCGCAGAAGCCGATGAACGGGGCGCCGCCCTTCACCTGCAGCGCCCAGGGCCCGTAGCCGTGCTCGGCGAAGCCCGCGCGCACGCGCTCGAAGATCGCATCGCTTTCGGCGCGATCGAGGATCTTGGGGAAATGCTCCATCACCCGCGGGTCGGCGTTGAGCCCGGCGAAGGGCGCGCGGTCCTCCTCGCGCCAGGGCCGCAGGATCAGCCGCTCGGTCTCCAGCACGACCGGCTCGGTCATCGCCGCCGGCCCAGGAGATCGATCAGGCGCCCGCGCGCGGCCGGCAATCCTTGCGGCGGATGGAAGATGTTCTGCTCCAGGAAATGACCGGTGAGCGCCAGCGCCTGAAGCACCTCGCCTGGCCGGGCCGTCCCCGTCCCGCCGAGGAACGCGGGCAGCGGCAGCAGCAGGTCGCGATAGGGCGCGGCGGCCTCGGCCGAGACCGCGCGGCCGGTGCGCGGACTGACATGCGTCAGGCTCTGCGTCTCGCCGGTGACCGCGCAGCGGGCGAGATCGAGGCCGAAGCCGAGATCGGCCAAGAGCGCCAGCTCCCAGCGCGCGTAGTCGGCGGGCCATCCGGTGGAGTGGTCATCCGCCTCGATCGCTTCCAGAAGCGCCAGCAGCCGGTCATAGACGGCGCGGTGCGGCTCGCGCTCGGGCAGGGCTCCCTCGGCCAGCGCCGCCGCCGAGGCCAGCGCCGCAAGGCGCAGCGGGTCCTCGATGAAGCGCGCGCCATGCGCTTCGATCAGCTCCGCCGACAGCGTGCCGAGCTGCTCGCCGAGCCGCGCCCGCCAGGTGGCGGCGAGGCGGTTCCCGGTCTGGTAGAGGGCGCGGCCGCGCCGGCCGGCTCCGCCGCGCGCCAGGCCCGCATGGCGGCCGTGCTCGCGGGTCAGCAACGTCACCACCGCCCCGCTCTCTCCGAGCGGGCGCAAGGTCAGGACGATGCCCTCATCGCGCCAGTCCATTCAGAATTCCCCTCCCCCCTTGCGGGACCTTTGCGTAATGGGTTTCCTCGCCCTTCGAGGGCCGCTTCGCGGCCACCTCAGGGTGAGGAAACCTAAGAAAACCTCCTCATCCTGAGGTGCGAGCGAAGCGAGCCTCGAAGGAGAGGAGGTTTTTGCAAAGGTCCCCTTGCGCGGGAGGGCGGGGAGGGGGGTAACCTCAGGCCATGCCCTCACCTGAACTCGCCGTCATCGTCGGAGTGGGCCCGGGCTTAGGCGCGGCGCTGGCGCGCTGTTTCGCCGGCGCGGGCATGCGGCTCGCCGCCGCCGCGCGCAATGCGGAGCGCGCGGCCGCCC
>DATIDB010000339.1:0-6083 GCA_035456545.1 Alphaproteobacteria bacterium
CTTCGGTCGGCATGGATGCGCGCCCTCGCCTGCGATCCGGTTTCCGCCTATGGCGGCATCGTCGCTCTGAACCGGCCACTGGACAGAGCGACGGCGGCGGCGCTGGCCGAGCTGTTCCTGGAGGTCGTGATCGCGCCCGGCGCCGACGATGCGGCGCGGGCGGCGTTATCGGCGAAGAAGAACCTGCGCCTCCTGGTGACCGAAGGCATGCCCGATCCGGCGGCGCCGGGCCTGACGGTCCGCTCGCTCGCCGGCGGTCTCCTGGTGCAGGATCGCGACGCCGGCCGCC
The DNA here is from genome assembly GCA_035456545.1 of Alphaproteobacteria bacterium. Lineage (GTDB taxonomy): Bacteria > Pseudomonadota > Alphaproteobacteria > JAREAF01 > JAREAF01 > JAREAF01. The sequence goes on from DATIDB010000339.1 coordinate 290, forward strand.
TCGGCGATGGCGATCTCAAGGTCGTCACCCGGCGCGCCCCGAGCGAGCGCGAGCGCGCCGATCTCCTCTTCGCCTTCCGCGTCGCCAAGCATGTGAAGTCCAACGCCATCGTCTATGCCAAGGGGGGCGCGACGGTCGGTATCGGCGCGGGACAGATGAGCCGCGTCGATGCCGCGCGCATCGCCGTCCTGAAATCGGAGGAGGCCTCGCGCGCAGCCGGCGAATCCGGCCGCCGCACCGAGGGCGCCGTCGTCGCCTCCGACGCCTTCTTCCCCTTCGCCGACGGCCTCATCGCAGCGGCCGAGGCGGGCGTGACCGCGGTGATCCAGCCCGGCGGCTCCTTGCGCGATTCCGAGGTGATCGAGGCCGCCGATGCGCGCGGCCTCGCCATGGTCTTCACCGGGATGCGCCACTTCCGGCATTAGGGCGTCCACCGCTCGGGGGCCGAAGATCGTCCTCGCGGGGGGTGCCTCCGCAAGCTCCCGGCGGACGGCCGAGGACCGCTAGGACTTCTTCTTCCGGCTCTTCCGCTTGGACTTGGACTGGCCGGATTCGGACATCGCGATGGCGATGGCCTGCTTGCGGCTGCGGACCTTCTTGCCGCTTCCGCTCCGCAAGAAACCGCGCTTGTGCTCGGACATGACCTTGCGCACCTTGCGCTTCCTGCCGGCCTTGGTCTTCGGTTTCTGGGTCGCCAAGGGAGCCTCCTTCGCTGTTGCGCCGGGAAGGCAACGCTTGAGCGGGGCAAAGGCGGCAGTCGATCTATCGGCCAATCGCCATCTACGAGCCGGTGGTATCGCCTACCGCGCAAACCTGCTTCGGCCGCGAGAGGCCCAAGGTCGACGGGCCCCGGTCGGTTACCCGCTTGGCCATGCGGGTAGGCTAAAGCTCCATCGCGTAGAGCCGCGTCCCCGGGTCCTGCGGCGATTGCTTGATCACCCGCTCGAAACGGAAGCCGAGGCCTTCGAGGAGCCTGATCGAACGCGCATTGTCGAGCGAGGTGATGGCGAGGAGGCGCCGGAGGCGGAAGTCCTCGCGCGCCTGCGCAATCGCCGCTTGCGCCGCCTCGCGGGCATAACCCTGGCCGCGATAAGGCGGAAGGAACGCGAAGCCCAGGTCGAAGTCGGGCAGCGTGTCGCGCTTGATGATGCCGCAGAGCCCCATCATCGCGCCGTCGGGCTTGCGCAGCACCGCGTAGAGACCGAAACCATGCGCCGCGTACATGCGCATCGGGCCGTCGCGGATATAGGCGCGGGCGTCGGCGGCGGTGCGCACGCCCCGGTCGCCGATATGGCGCAGCCAGTCGGGGTCGTTGACCAGCATGCGGATGAAATCCGCATCCTCGGGCGTGAGGCGGCGCAAGGTGAGCCGTTCGGTCTCGATCGGCGTCATCGACCGGCGGGGTGCGCCATCTTGAGCGGCGCGAGCACCGCAAAGCCCGCGGCGAGGAAGGCGAGGATGGTCGCCATGCCCCACCGGATATCGCCGGTCAAGGCCGTCGCCGCGCTGAAGGCGAAGGGCGCGAGGAAGGCGGTCGCCTTGCCGGAGAGCGCGAAGAGGCCGAACATCTCCGCCTCCAGCCCCGGCGGCACGATCCGCGCCATCAGCGAGCGGCTCGCCGACTGCGCGGGACCCACGAAGAGCCCGAGCGCCCCCGCGCTCCACCAGAACGCAATCTTGTCGTCGATCGCGAGAGCGGCCGCCCCGAGCGAGATCAGCCCGGCCAAAGCGATGAGGATCGTCGGCTTCGGCCCGATGCGGTCGTCGATCCACCCGAACGCCGCCGCGCCGACGGCTCCGGTGACGTTGAGAAGGATCCCCAGCATGAGGACCTCGTCGATCCGGAACGCGAAGCGCTCGGCCGCGAAAAGCCCGCCGAAGGCGAAGAGCGCGGCGAGCCCGTCGGTGTAGAGCATCCGCGCGATGAGGAATTGCAGCATCGGCCCATGGCCCAGCGCCGAGCGGAGGCTGCCTTTGAGCTGCGTCCAACCGGAAGCGACCGCCTGTCCGATCGGCGCGCCCGGCCCCCGCGGCTCGCGCACGAAGAGGAAGAGCGGCAGCGAGAAGACGAGCAGCCACAGCGCCGTCAGCACCGCCGTCGCGCGGATCGGCTCGGCGGTGGCGACGTCGAGGAAGCCCGGGGGCGGATCGGCCTTGATCAGGAGGGTGAGGCACAGCACGAGCGCAACGAGCCCGCCCGCATATCCCGCGGCCCAGCCCCAGCCCGACAGCCGTCCGAGGAGATGGGCGGGCGCCAGGCGCGGCAGAAGGGCGTTGTAGAACACCGTCGCCAGCTCGATGGCGATGTCCGCGAGCGCCACCAGCACAAGCGCGCGCAAGACGTCGCTCTCCTGCGGGCGGACGAACCACAGCGCCGCGGTCAGCAGCGCGGCGGCAAGGGTCAAGCCCCCGACCCATGGCTTGAGGCGGCCCGTCCGGTCGGCGATGGCGCCGATCACCGGCGCGGCGAGCGCGACCGCGACACCGGAAGCCCCGAGCGCCCAGCCCCATTGCGCCGCTCCCTCGGAGCCCGGCCCGGCGACGAGCTGGCTGAAATAGGTCGGGAAGACGAAGGTGACGATGATCGCGGCGAAGGCCGAATTGGCCCAGTCGTAGGAGCACCAGCCGACGAACGCCGCGCGCGAGGGCGCCGGCGCCGCATTCGCAACCGCGGCTGCCGTCACATCGTCACCAGCGTGCGGAGTTGGCGGTTGGCGACGGCGAGCATGGCCAGATCGGGCGCGCCGCTCTGCTTCAATTCCGAAAGCAGCGTATCGGCGCGCTCGACCGGCGCGGCGCGGGACTTGATCCAATCGGCGATGAGCGCATCCGGCTCATCGTCGGCGCCGTTCGCCTCCTTCAGGACCCTGGCCGCAAGCTCGCATTGCTGGTTCTGCAGGTCGTCGACGATCGAGGCGACCGCCAGCTTGTCCCAATGGCTGTCCGGATCCAGGCGCTCGGCCGTGTCGCGCAGCCAGTCGAAGGCGAAGCGGTTGCCGAGGGCGAAATAGGTGCGGGCGACCCGCTCGGCAGGCAGGCGTGACTGGCCGGCGATGCGTACGATGTCGAGCCCGGGCGCCAGAAAATCGAGCGCGGCCACTTCGCGGGCCAGCGGCTCGGGGACGGCCTGCGCCGTCAGCTCGGCCACGCGCCGGGCGATCTCCGCGCGGTCGTCCTCGGCGAGAACGCGATGGAGACCGGCCTTCAGCGCCGCCAGGAGCGGGGCGAACTCCGCCACCGCGGCGTCGATGTCGAGCGGCAGCGGCCGGTTCTTCAGGAACCAGTGGCAGGCGCGGTCGACGAGCTGCATCGTCTCCACAAGCATCCGATACTGCACCGAGGCGGGAATCTTGGCGTCCTCACCCTCGATCGCCTCCCAGATTCGCGGCAGAGCGAACGCCGTACGCGCGGCGAGATAGGCCCGCGCCACATCCTCCCCGGTGCCGCCTGTGCGCTCGCGCATCTCGGCCGCGAAGGTCGCGCCCATGCGGTTGATCAGCTCGTTGCCGACCACGGTCGCGATGATCTCGCGGCGCAGGCGGTGGCGCTGGATCGCCTCGGGGAAGCGCTCGCCCAGCACCTTCGGGAAGTAGGCGGCGAGGTCGTCCCTCAGCGCCGCGTCATCCGGCAGGGCCGAGGCGAGCAACTCGTCATAGAACGCGATCTTGGAGTAGGCGAGCAGCACCGCCTCCTCTGGCCGCGTGAGACCCAGCTTCGCTTGCGCCCGTTCGGCGAGCGCCTCCTCGCTGGGCAGGAACTCGATCGCACGGTTGAGCTTGCCCGATTTCTCCAGAGCGCGCATGAAACGCGCATCGGTGTCGAGCCGCTCGGCCGCCCGCGCCTCGGCCAGGGACAGCGCCTGGCTCTGCAGGTAGTTGTCGCGCAGCACCAGCGCGCCGACCTCGTCCGTCATGGCGGCCAGAAGCTTGTCGCGCTGCTTCAAGGTCAGATCCCCCTCGGCCACCACGCCGTTGAGCAGGATCTTGATATTCACCTCGTGGTCGGAGGTATCGACGCCGGCGGAATTGTCCACGGCGTCGGTGTTGATGCGCCCGCCGTTCAGCGCGTATTCGATGCGCCCGCGTTGGGTGAAGCCGAGATTGGCGCCCTCGCCCACGACCTTCGCGCGCACTTCCGAGCCGTTGACCCTGAGGCCGTCATTGGCGCGGTCGCCGACCTCGGCGTTCGTCTCGCTGGTCGCCTTGACATAGGTGCCGATGCCGCCCAGCCAGAGCAGGTCGACGGGCGCCTTGAGGATCGCGCGGATCAGCTCGGCCGGCGTGGCGGAGTCCTGATCGAGGCCGAACGTCGCCTTCATCTCGGGCGTGAGCCGGATCGATTTCGCCTTGCGGTCGAAAACGCCGCCGCCCGCCGAGATCAGCGCCGGGTCGTAGTCCGACCAGCTCGAGCGCGGCAGGTCGAAGAGGCGCCGCCGCTCGGCGAAGCTCTTCTTCGGATCGGGGCTGGGGTCTACGAAGATGTGCAGGTGGTTGAAGGCGGCGATGAGGCGCGTGTGCTCGGAGAGGAGCATGCCGTTGCCGAAGACGTCACCCGACATGTCGCCGACGCCGACCGCTGTGAAGTCCGTCGCCTGGATGTCGGCGCCGAGCTCGCGGAAATGCCGTCTGACGCATTCCCAGGCGCCCTTGGCCGTGATCCCCATCTTCTTGTGGTCGTAGCCGGCCGAGCCTCCGGACGCGAAGGCATCGTTCAGCCAGAAGCCGTAGTCGGCCGAGACGGCGTTGGCGATGTCGGAGAAGGTGGCGGTGCCCTTGTCGGCGGCGACGACCAGATAGGGATCGTCCTCGTCGTGGCGGACGACATTCGCCGGCGGCGCCGCCGCGCCCGCGACGAAGTTGTCGGTGATATCGAGGAGCCCGCGCATCATGGTGCGGTAGCATTCGACGACCTCGGCATTGAGGGCTTCGCGTCCGCCCTCGGCCGGCGGGCGCTTGACGACGAAGCCGCCCTTCGAGCCGACCGGCACGATGACGGCGTTCTTCACCATCTGCGCCTTCATCAGGCCGAGCACCTCGGTGCGGAAATCCTCGCGCCGGTCCGACCAGCGGATGCCGCCGCGCGCGACCTTGCCGCCGCGCAAGTGCACCGCCTCAACGCGCGGGCTGTAGACGAAGACCTCGACCCAGGGGCGCGGCAGCGGCAGCTCGTCGATGCCGCGCGAATCCAGTTTCAGCGAGAGATACGGCTTGGGCGCGCCCTCCGGTCCCTTCTGGAAGAAATTGGTGCGCAAGGTCGTGAGGATCAGGTTGAGGAACCGCCTCAAGATGCGGTCCTCGTCCAGATTGGCGACGGCGTCGAGCGCGTGCTCGATCTTCACCAGGATGCCGCGCTGGCGCAGCTCGCGATCTGTCATCTCGGGCGTGAAGCGCGTGCGGAACAGCGCGACCAGCGCGCGCGCGATCTTCGGGTTGCCGGCGAGCGTCTCTTCCATATAGGCCTGCGAGAAGGCGATGCCGGTCTGGCGCAGGAACTTGCAATAGGCGCGCAGGATCACGACCTTCCGCCAGCTCAACGAGGCGCGCATGATCAGCTTGTTGAAGGCATCGTCCTCCATCTCGCCGAGCCAGATCCGGCCCAAGGCCTCCTCGAAGGCCTCGCGCACATGGCTGACGTCGATCTCGCCGCTGCCCGCCGTCAGCATCAGGAAATCATGGACCCAGATCGCGGCCCGGCCGAGCGGCTGCACCTCGTAGGGAACCTCGCTGATGACCTTGAGGCCCATATGCTCCAGCATCGGCAGGATGTCGGAGAGCGGTACCTGCTTGCCGGCATT
>DATIDB010000340.1:0-2749 GCA_035456545.1 Alphaproteobacteria bacterium
TCACCTACACCGTCGACATGGTGGAGGTGCTCGGGCGCGAACTGAACCTCGCGGTCAGCGGCCAGAAGGACCCGAAGGAAGCCCTCGACCTCGCGGCCGAGGAATTCAACAAGCTGGCCAAGAAGGACGGGCTGTTGAAAGAGTGAGCGTTTCAGCAGGCAGGGGCGGGTCTCCCGGTTGGGAACCCGCCCTTTCGGCGCCGAATCGATGACCGCCGCGGCCATAGCGACCAACCACATCATCCGCAACGACCGGCGTTTCGGCTGGCTGATGACCGCGCCGGGGCTGGTCGCGCTGATGCTGGTGGTGACCGGACCGTTGGTGGTGACCATTGTCACCAGCGCGTTCGAGTACACGCTGGTGCATCCCGGCTACCACACGTTCGTCGGCATCGATAACTATCGCAGCGCGTTCACCGAGAATTATTTCGGCGAGGCGATCTGGGTGACCGTGAAATTCGTGGTCGCCGTGGTGCTGCTCGAGTTCGTGATCGGATTCACGGTGGCGCTGATGCTGAACGCAGTCACGCGCTTCAAGAACGTCTACTATCCGATCCTGCTGATGCCGCTGCTGATCAATCCGGTCGTCGTCGCACAGATCTGGCGCATGTTCCTCCATCCCGAGCTCGGCATCGTGAACTACCTGATCGGGCTGGTCGGTGTGTCCAAGGTGAACTGGCTCGGCGATGCGGACATCGCGTTCTGGACCGTGGTGCTCGTGGACATCTGGCACCAGGTGTCCTTCATGATCATCCTGCTGCTGGCCGGCCTGTCGGCGCTGCCGAAGGAGCCCTACGAGGCGGCCCGCATGGACGGCGCCTCGACGCTGCAGTCGTTCATCCACATCACCCTGCCGCTGATGCGGCCGGTGATCGTGGTGACCCTGCTGATCCGCCTGATCTTCGCGATCAAGACCTTCGACCTCATCTTCATCATGACCCGCGGCGGGCCGGGCACGGCGACCGACCTCATCAGCTACTTCATCTATCGCTCGGCCTTCTTCGGCCTCGATATCGGCCAGGCCTCGGCCATCTCTGTGCTGCTGCTGGTCGTCGTGCTCGCCCTCACGGCTTACCTCTATCGCTACATGCGTTCACTGGCGTGACCCAATGACGGACATCAATCTCATCAACGTGAACAAGGTCTACCCGCCCGACGTGAAGGCGGTCGAGGACGTCGATCTCCATATCAACGACGGCGAGTTCATGATCCTGCTCGGGCCGTCGGGCTGCGGGAAATCGACGACGCTCCGCATGATCGCGGGGCTGGAGACGATCACCTCGGGCGATCTCTATCTCGGCGACCACCGCATCAACGACGTCGACCCGCGCGACCGCAACCTGGCGATCGTGTTCCAGAACTACGCGCTCTATCCGCACATGACCGTGCGCGCGAACCTGAGCTTCGGCCTCCGGCTGCGCCATCGGCCGGCGGCCGAGATCGACAAGCGCGTGAAGGAGGTGGCGGGGATGCTCGGCATCGAGGGGCTGCTGGGGCGCAAGCCGGCCCAGCTCTCGGGCGGGCAGCGCCAGCGCGTGGCGCTTGGGCGGGCACTGGTGCGCGACCCCGTCGCCTTCCTGCTGGACGAGCCGCTCTCCAACCTCGACGCCAAGCTGCGGGCGAGCATGCGGACCGAGCTGGTGAAGCTGCACCGCCAGGTCGGCCGCACCATCATCCACGTCACCCACGACCAGGTCGAGGCGATGACCATGGGCGAGCGCATCTGCATCATGAAGGACGGCCGTGTGGTGCAGGTGGGCAAGCCGCTCGAGGTCTACCGCAACCCGGTCGACACCTTCGTCGCCGGCTTCCTCGCGAGCCCGCCGATGAACCTGCTGCCGGGGCGGCTCGAGGCCGACGAGTTGACCGGTCTGGTGGCCGTGCATGGCAGCCTGCGCGTGCTGATCCCGCGCGAGTTCGAACCGGCCTACGGCGCCTACACGAACAAGCCGGTGATCCTGGGCATCCGGCCGGAGGACATCTATGAGCAGCCGCTGGTGGGCGGCGTTTCGATCGAGGTCCGCGTCGTCGCCGTCGAGGCGCTTGGCCCGGAGACGGTGCTGGTCACGGATATCCCCGAAGGCGGCGAGGCGTCGGCCCGGCTCGGGCGCGGCTTCAGCGCGCGCGCCGGCGCCCTGCAGCGCCTCTTCATCGACCCGCGCCAGTTGCAGTTGTTCGACCCCGCGACCACCCTGGCGATCCCGCGGCCGCAGCTTTGAGGGCGCCGCCTGCCGCTCTTGCAGGCGACGGACGGTTCGGTTACGGTCCCGCCGCCCGTGCCCCGGGCGCATCACACGCTGAGGCCAGTGCGCCGGAGAGGTGCCAGAGTGGTCGATCGGGGCGGTCTCGAAAACCGTTGTACCCGCAAGGGTACCGAGGGTTCGAATCCCTCCCTCTCCGCCACCTACTCAGTTATCGATATAGAATGATTTTTTGCTCTAGCACCGAGCCGGAATTGCCGCCTCCTTTCCGCGCCTTAGGGCGTCGGTCCCCGCGGCGGCGGTTATGTGAGACCGGGCAGGTGCGACGAACGGGCCGTTCCGGTCGCGAAAGTCTCCTAAGGCATTGTTGGTGGTACGACAACGCGGGCGATGAGATGTAGGAGTCGGCCGGGCTGCCATGCGGTCTCGTGCGGGAAGCACACTCCGCCGGCGTGGGCGGGGCGGCGTCTTGTCGTTGCCGATGGAATAGATCAGCCGGTTCCGAGCAACGCGCGTTGTTCGTCCCATGCGATCGGGAAACGGAGCAGG
>DATIDB010000341.1:0-6632 GCA_035456545.1 Alphaproteobacteria bacterium
CGGCGATACCGGCCGCGACCACTCGGCGACGGTGACGGTGACCTTCGTCGCGGCTCATGGCGGCGCCGGCTCCGGAGCGGCTTCGATCCGGCCGCCAGAGTAGCGGCTAAGCAGCGGACGGGTTCGATCTCAATGGAGTGATCGGCGTTCCTTCACTCCGCCAACCCCTCCATGCGCAGACCCTGCAGGAGGTGATCGAGCGCTTCCGTCTCGCGATGAGGGAGGACGGCTGCTAACTCACCGATGGCAAGGCTCGGCCTCAGCTCCTTGGCCTAAGTGGACGCGCGCGTCAACCCGACCTCCCGCTCGCCCGGCAGCACCGCCCCCGGCGGGATGGTCGGCAGCGTCTTCAACGTCGCGTAATAGGGCGTGAAGTCGGGCCGTGTCGCCTCGAAGAGCTGCTCGTAGCCGTCGATCACGAAATAGACGTCCTGGAAATCGTCGATGCGGTAGTCGGTCTGCATGATCCGCAAGAGGTCGAAGGGCAGCCGCTTGGGCTTCTCGCTCTCCAGCGCGTAGATGGACTCAACTTTCGAAGAGACGATGCCGGAGCCGTAGATACGCAGTCCGTCCCTGGTGCGCACGAGCCCGAACTCGACCGTGTACCAGTAGAGCCGCGCGAGGAACGGGAGGCTGTCCAGCCTGAGCGCCTTGAGCCCGCCCTGGCCATAGGCCTGCAGGTAGTCGGCGAAGACCGGATTGAACAGCATCGGCACGTGCCCATAGATGTCGTGGAAGACATCGGGCTCCTGGAGATAGTCGAGCTGGTCCCAGCGGCGGATGAAGTTCGTCGCCGGGAAGCGCCGGTTCGCGAGGTGGCGGAAGAAGACGTCGTCCGGCACGAGGCCCGGCACGGCGACGATGCGCCAGTTGGTCGCCTCCTCGAGGATGTCGCTCAGCCGCTCGAAATTCGGAATGCCATCGGCGGCGATGCCGAGGCCGTCGAGCCCGGCCAGGAATTCGGGCGCGGCGCGCTCCTTGAGGGTTTCCGCCTGGCGGTGGAACAAGGTCCGCCAGATGGCATGCTCCTCCACCCCGTAGCGCTCGAAGCCCTGATCGACGACGTAATCGGGCCCCGGAGTCTCGATCGCCTGGACCGACATGGAGGACCCTCCCTCCTTATGGAATGAACGCGGCGGCTTCACCGCCGATCCCGCCTCGCGCTAGGGTCCCTCCGATGCCGCAGCCTGGCAAGGGGAGTCTCCCGCATGGCCGCCGATCTGGACCTCGCCTACCGCCCGGCCGCCGAGCTCGCCCGCATGATCCGGAGCCGAGCGATCTCGCCGGTCGAGGCGGTTCGCAACAGCTTCGCCCGCATCGCCGAAGCCGATCCCAAGCTCAACGCCTTCTGCTTCGTCTATGAGGAGGAGGCGCTGGCCAAGGCGGCAGAGGCCGAGCGCGCGATCCGCGACGGGCGTCCGCTCGGGCCCCTGCACGGCGTGCCGATCGCGCTGAAGGACTGCACGCCGACCAAGGGCAAGCGCACCACCTTCGGCTCCTATGCGTTCGAGCATTGGGTGGCCGAGCGCGACGCGGTGGAGGCCCGCCGCCTCTTCGACGCCGGCGCCATCCTCGTCGGCAAGACCACGACGCCGGAGTTCACCTATTCGGGCTTCACCGAATCGCCGCTCTGGGGCGTCACGCGCAATCCTTGGGATTTGAGCCGCACGCCCGGAGGCTCCTCCGGCGGATCGGGCGCGGCGGTCGCGGCGGGCTGCGTCGCGTTCGCGGACGGCACCGACTCAGGGGGATCGATCCGCATCCCGGCCGCCCTTTGCGGAATCGTGGGCTTGAAGCCGAGCTTGGGACGGATTCCGATGGATATCCTGCCGACGGGCTTCGACCAGCTCAGCCATTTCGGGCCGCTGACCCGCACCGTCGAGGACGCGGCGCTGTTCCTTGCGGCGACGCAAGGACCGGACGATGCCGATCCGCAGTCCCTGCCGCCGCTCGCCCTCTCCGATCCGCTGCCCCGGGAAATGAGGGGAATGCGGCTCGCCCTCTCGATCGACCTCGGTTTTCACACGATCGATGAAGAGATCCTCGCCAACACGCGAACGGCCGCCGCGGCGCTGGCCGATGCCGGCGCGGAAATTCGGGAGATCGATCTCGGCTGGACGGCGGAGCTTGACAAGGCCTGGTTCCAGCATTGGGGCGTGCTTCTGGCCACCTGTTTCGGCGATGCGCTGAAAAGCCATCGGGACCGCATGGACCCGCGCCTCGTCTCTCTGATGGAGCAGGGCCTCAAGATGAACGCGGTCGACTTCAAGCGCATCGAGATCCTGCGCACGCGCCAGTGGCGTTCGCTGGCGGCGGTGTTCGAGGAGCACGACGCCCTCATCTGCCCGACGATGCCCATGCCGGCCCCGCCGGCGGATCGCGGCGAGAAGGACTACAACATCATCGACGCACAGGGCCGCTATCGGGGTTTCGACCTGACCGGCATCTTCAATTTCGTCTCGCAATGCCCCGCTTTGAGCGTCCCGTCCGGCTTCACCCGGGCGGGACTGCCGACCGCCCTCCAGATCGTCGGCCGCCGATTCGCCGATTCGGCGGTGCTCTCCATCGGCGCGGCCTTGGAGGCGGCGATGCCCTGGCGGGGCCGCCGCCCGCCGGTTTGAGGCGGCCGCAGACTTCGGAATTGAGCCCGCCGGCCTTGTCGGCGAGAATGCCGGCGCGAAGTGCGGGACACCCGGCCTCAAGGAGGATGAATGACGGCGAAGGCGCTCGACGCGGCCTCGGTCGCTCTGCCCCGGTTCGAGCTGCCGGAGATCGAGCCGGATGCCCCTCCGGCCGATCCGTTCGCGCTCACCTCCCATCAGCGCGCGCGGCGCGCCCTCGAATTCGGGCTCGGCATCGACGAGCCGGGGTTCAATATCTTCGTGCTCGGCGAAAGCCGCAGCGGCCGCATGACGGCGACCCTCGACTACCTGAAGAAGAGCGTGACGGGAAAACCCGCGCCGGCCGACTGGATCTATGTCGCCAATTTCAAGAAGCCGCACCGGCCCCGCCCCTACCGGCTGCCCGCCGGCCAAGGCCGGCACCTGCGCGACCGCATGCGGGTCCTCGTCACCGAGCTGAAGGAGGTGCTGAAGCGCACGCTGGAATCGGCCGAGTATGTCGGAGAAAGCCGCCGCCTCAGCGACAGCATCAAGGGACCGATCGCAGCCGAGTTCGAGGAGATCCGGCACTACGCGCTCAGCCTCGGCCTCGACATCCAGGCGACCTCGCAAGGCATGATGATGATGATCGCCGGCCAGGGCGGCCAGCCGCGCTCGGCCGAGGACCTGAGCGCCGAGGAGCGCGAGCAGGTCCGCAAATCCATGGCCCTGGTGGAGGAGCGCCTCCAGGCCTTCCGGCGCGGCGCGCAGGCGGCCGAGTCGCGGCTCTCGGAGGCGCTGCGGCAATCGCGCCGCGATTTCGCCGTGCGCGTCGCCGCCCCGCTGATCGATGCCGTCGCCGGCGACTACCCGATGCTCTCCCGCTGGTTCGTCGAGATGCGGGAGGACGTGCTGGAATCGCTCGATCTCTTCACGGTCGAGGACGCGGGCGGCGGCCCCTTGCGCGACATGAACGGCCCGCCCGAGGAGCGCTATAGCATCAACCTCATGGCCGACCGCGCCGACGACCGCCACCCCGAGGTGGTGCTGGAGCCGCTGCCGACCTACGCCAACCTCTTCGGCTCGATCGAGTACAAGCTCGTGAACGGCGCGCTGCAGACGAATTTCTCGATGATCCGACCCGGCGCGCTGCACCGGGCCAATGGCGGCATCCTCGTGCTGCGCGCCGAGGCCATCGTCGAGGAGCGGGATTCCTGGACCTTGCTCAAGGGCGCGCTGCGCGACCGGGAAATCCGCATCGACGAGCCGCACCGGCAAGGCAACGTGCCGATGGCGCAGGCGCCGAAGCCCAAGCCCATCCCGCTCGACGTCAAGGTGGTCATCGTCGGCGCACCGCACTGGTACTACAATCACTTCGCCAACGATCCCGACTTCCCGACCCATTTCAAGGTGAAGGCCGACATCGATTCCGAGATGGAGGCCACTGCCGGCAACATCCGCACCTATGCGCATCTGGTCTCTGATGCGGCGCGCCGCATCGGGGCCGAGTGCGAGCGGGAGGCGATCGCCTATGTGCTGGCGCAGAGCGCCCGCTGGTCGGCCCACCGCGAGAAGCTCTCCGGCCGCTTCGAGCTGGTCGACGACCTCCTGAGCGAGGCGGCCTCGATCATGCGCCATTCCGGGCGGCGCCGGCTCACGCCCGAGGACGTGAAGGCGGCGATCCACGAACGGCGCAGGCGCAACTCCCTGGTCGAGGACCGGGTGCACGATTCGATCAAGCGCGGCTCGATCCTGATCGACGTATCCGGTGGGATCGTCGGACAGGTGAACGGGCTCACCGTGCGCGATCTCGGCGACCATGCCTTCGGGCTTCCCTCGCGCATCACGGCGCGCATCTCCGTCGGCAAGCTCGGCGTCGTCAATATCGAGCGCGCGACCCTGATGGGCGGCCCGATCCAGCAGAAGGGCGTGATGGTGCTGGAGGGTTTCCTCGCCGGCCGCTTCGCGCGGAACTTCCCCCTCTCCTACTCGGCCTCCATCACCTTCGAGCAGAACTATGGCGGGGTCGAAGGCGATTCCGCCTCGCTGGCGGAGCTCTGCGCCGTGCTGTCCGACCTTGCCGACCTTCCGGCGCGCCAGGACATCGCCATCACCGGCTCGGTCAACCAGCTTGGCCAGGTGCAGGCGGTCGGCGGCGTGCACCAGAAGATCGAAGGCTTCTACCGCGCGTGCAAGGATCGCGGCCGCTTGACCGGCAACCAGGGCGTCATCGTTCCGGAGGCGAACGAGCCGAACCTCACCTTGCGCGACGAGGTCGCGGAGGCGGTGGAACGGGGCAAGTTCCGCGTCTGGAGCGTGGAGACCGTCGGAGAGGCCATCGAGCTGCTGACCGGCACGCCCAGCGGCGCCGACGCGAAGGAGGGCAAGTATCCGACCAAGAGCGTCTACGGCCGCGTGCTGGCGCGCCTCGCCCAGCACGACAAGCTCCTTACCGAGCGCGTGGTGCTGAGGGGGTGAGGATGGGTGGACCGCGTCCTTTCCTTCGAGGCCTGAGCGAGCCGCGTCCTCTCCTTCGAGGCTCGGCTGACGCCTCGCACCTCAGGATGAGGACGCGGGGAAAACCTCCTCATCCTGAGGCGCCCGCCGCAGGCGGGCCTCGAAGGATGAGGTGTCTACAATGAGCTCCGCACCCAACGCCCTCCGCTTCCGGCACCGGCACCTGCTCGGGATCGAGGGGCTGTCGCGCGAGGAGATCACGCTCCTGCTCGACCTCAGCCAAGCCTATGTCGACCAGAACCGGCGCGCCGACAAGAAGCTCTCGCTCCTGCGCGGGCGCACGGTGATCAATCTCTTCTTCGAGACCTCGACCCGCACCCGCACCTCGTTCGAGCTGGCCGGCAAGCGCCTCGGGGCCGACGTCATCAACATGTCGGTCGCGACCAGCGCCATCAAGAAAGGCGAGACGCTGATCGACACGGCGATGACCCTCAACGCCATGCGCCCGGACATCCTGGTCGTGCGCCATCCGGATTCGGGCGCGGTCAACCTGCTCTCGCAGAAGGTCGACTGCGCCGTCATCAACGGCGGCGACGGCAGCCACGAGCACCCGACCCAGGCGCTGCTCGACGCGCTCACCGTCCGGCGGCGCCGCGACCGGCTCGAAGGCCTCACGGTCGCCATCTGCGGCGACATCCTCCATAGCCGGGTCGCGCGCTCGAACATCCATCTCCTGACGACCATGGGCGCGCGCGTCCGGCTGATCGGCCCGCCGACCTTGATGCCCTCCTCGATCGACCGGCTCGGGGTCGAGGTGTTCCACGACATGAGGCAGGGGCTCGCCGGCTCGGACATCGTCATGATGCTGCGGCTGCAGACGGAGCGGATGCAGGGCAGCTTCGTCCCCTCGATCCGCGAGTACTTCCGCTTCTTCGGCCTCGACTACGAGAAGCTCAAATCGGCCAAGCCGGACGCGCTCATCATGCATCCCGGGCCTATGAACCGCGGCGTCGAGATCGACAGCGAGCTGGCCGACGACATCGACCGCAGCCTGATCCGCGAGCAGGTGGAGATGGGGGTGGCGGTGCGCATGGCCTGCCTCGACCTGCTGGCGCGCGCCGGGACGGCCAACGAGGCGGAGGGCTGACGGGCATGGCCGAGGCCAAGCAGCCGCCGCGTCCGGTCCTCTTCTCGGGCGTTCGCCTGATCGACCCCGCGAGCGGACGCGATGGAGAAGGCGATCTCCTCGTGCTCGAAGGACGCATCGCGGCGGTCGAGCCCGGCCTCGCCGACAAGGGCGTTCCCGAGGGAACCGAGCGCGTCGCGGGGGTGGGTCTGTGCCTCGCCCCCGGCCTCGTCGACTTGCGGGTGCAGCTCCGCGAGCCCGGCGAGGAGCACAAGGAGACCATCGCCAGCGCCAGCGCCGCGGCGGCGGCCGGAGGGGTCGCCTCCATGGTCGCGCTTCCCAACACGGACCCGGTCATCGACGCCGTGGCGGGCATCGAATTCATCGCGCGGCGCGCCCGCGAAATCCGCAAGGTGAAGGTCTACGCCTATGCGGGCGTGACCAAGGGG
>DATIDB010000342.1:0-3803 GCA_035456545.1 Alphaproteobacteria bacterium
CGCGGCGCAAAAGGCCCCGGCCCCTTCGGGGTTGCGCCCCGGCAGGCGACGGCGGCGTTGCCCCGCTCGCCCGATGCGCCGTGGCATCGCGCTTCGCGGCGCGCCTGACCGATCGCCGCGCCGGATGCGCAACGCAGGTGATTCAATCTTTCGGAACACCGCTCTATAGCAGCGCTTCGAGCGGATCGATCCTTCCGCTATCGGCCGCGAGGTCGAGGAAGGTGTAGCGGGCGCGGATGGCGCGCGCCTCGCGCAGTGCGCGCTCCACGAAGCCGCGTGGCCAGCCAAGTTCGGCATGGCCGGTCGGCGCGCCCGCCCGCCTCAGCACGTCTTCCAGGAACCGAGGCGAGCGAGTGATCTCGGCGATCCGCGCGCGAATCCCGTCCCAACCCTCGTGGATCCGCGATTGGATCCGATCCAGGCGCTCCGGATCGAGACGCTTCTGCGCGTATTCGGCCCAGCAGGAGCGGCCGAGCGCCTCGCCGTAACGGCGGACGAACTCCGCCTCGCTCGCGCCATCGGGCCGAAGCGTCGGCGGCGGTCCGTCGAGCAGGCGCTCCTGCAGCCGCGCCATCATCAAGGTGGTGACGCCGATCTGCTCCCCGTGAAAGGACTCCGGCCAGGCGGGATCGCCGAACATGTCGGCGAAATGGCTGATGAGATGCTCACCCTGGCTCGCGGGCTGGCTGTTGCCGCAGATCGCCGTGCCGAACCCGGAGAGCAGCAGCGTGCGCACGAGGCAGGCCATGGCCTCGAGGTCGCCCGCCATCAGCGCCTGCGATCCGGCGAAGAGCTGCGCCTCGTCCTCCGCCAGCAGGACGAAGGGCATGGTGCGATAGGGCTGGTCCAGGAGGAGATGGGCCAGGAGCCAATCCGCCTGCGCGGTGGGGCGGCAGAGGCTGTCGCCGAGGCCGGAGCGGATCATCCGCGCCGGCGCGGCGGCGAGGATCGACAGATCGAGGAACACGCCGAGCGGCGCCTGCGCCCTCAGGGACTTCTTGTGCCCATGAACGGTGATTGCGGCGTTGACCGAGGTGTAGCCGTTCATGGAGGGCGCCGTGGCGAAGACGACGTAGGGCTTTCCGTCCTCGGCGCTCGCGAATTTGCAGAGATCGTTGATGGTGCCCGAACCGACCGCGACGAGAGCGTCCGCTCCCGCCGTCGCGGAGCGGATGCGATCCACGGTCTCGCCGTCCGGATGCGGCCGATCCGGAAGCAGGACGCTGTCCACGATCGCCAGCGAGTCCAGCGCCCGCTCCACGCGTGCGCCGAGGACGCCATGCGTCGTCGAATCGCTGATCACGGCCAAGTGCCGCCCGAGACCCAAGGGGCGCACCAGTTCGGCTTCCTCTCCGTGCAGCGATTTGGCGATGGCAACGGACTTGGTGGCGACGCGCAGCGGAGCGCCGCCGTCGGGATCGGGCATCGCACCGGCGAGAAGGGCGTCGATGAGGCCTTGCGTCACCCCGCCCTCTCCCCCGCCTCGAACAGCGGCCGCAAGGAGTCGAAGAGAAGGTGGTAGCGCCCGTAGGCCTCCTCGTAGACGGCCGCGAGGCGACGGTCGGGTTCCAGCCTTCGCGCCGGTTCGGAAGCGACCAGCGCTCCCGCCGTCGTCAAATCCGGAAGGAGCCCGGCGGCGACCCCGGCCAGCATCGCCGCGCCGACCGGCGCGGTGTCCACCCGCGACGCCACCCGGCCGGGGAGACCGAGCAGGTCGACCCGCATCTGGGTCCAGAGCGCGCTGCGCGCCGCCCCGCCCAGCAGCAGGACGTCGCGCATCTCGACGCAAAGGGTGCGGAGCCGCTCGGCCACATCCCGCATGGCGAAGGCGCAGCCTTCGAGCAGCGCGCGCGCCAGATGCCCGCGCCCATGCGAGGGTGTAAGGCCGTAGAAGCAGCCGCGCGCCCCGGCATGCCATTCCGGCGCGAAGGCCCCGGTCAGCGCGGGTAGGAATGTCACGCCGTCCGCGCCCGGCGGAACGGAGGCCGCCTCCGCGTCGAAGGCTTGCACGCTCGAGAAGCCGGCAAGGCCGCTGAGCCAGGCAACGCCGCCTCCGGACAGCCAGCCCGGGTTCTTGAGGAAATAGCCGCCCGCCGGGTAGACGTTGGTCTCGACGAGAGCGGCGCCGTCGATGATGGGGCGCGGATCGACCGCGCCGACCACTTCACCGGTCCCGACCGCGACCTCCAACGTGCCCGGCCCCACCAGGCCCGCGCCGAGCGGGGTGGAGAAATCGTCGCCCGTGCCGACCGCCACAGCGACGCCTGCGGGCAGCCCGGTAAGCTCCGCTCCGGCGGCGGTCAGCCGCCCGGCCTGCGCCTGAGCCTCGGCGAGGTCCGGCAGCTTCGCCGGATCGATCTCGAAGCGCCCCAGGAGCTCGGGATCGTAGCGCCTCGAGGCGAGGGCGTAGAGCATGCTGGTCGAGGCGAGGGCATGATCCATCACCGCCACTCCGGTCATTCGCTCGACCATGTAGGAGACCGGCTGGTGGAAGCGGGCGGCGGCGGCGACGCGATGGTCCCGCCGCTGCAACCACCGCATCTTGGCGGCGAAGTGGCTGGCGTCGAGGACGATGCCGTTGCGCCGCCGGATCAGCTCGGCCGGGACGTCGTTCACCTCCCCTTGCGCGCGCCGGTCCATCCAGATCACGCAAGGGCCGAGCGCCCGCCCGGTGCGGTCGACCGCCACGCAACCGTCAAGCTGCCCGCAGAGGCCGAGCGCCTGAACCTGATGCGGCGACACGCCGGCTTTCTCGAGGGCGTGGGCGATGCCGGGCGCGAGCGCGCGCTCCCACAGCGCGGGGTCCTGCTCCGCATGGCCCGGCGCGGGAAAGCTGGGGCGGTAGGGGACGGATGCTTCGCCGATCACCTTCAACGCCGGGTCGGCGACCGCGACCTTCAGACTCTGCGTGCCGATGTCGATGCCGACGATCATGGGATGCGTGCTGCGGTGCCGCCTGTTTTGAGGATCAGCAGCAGCCGGCGCCCGTCTCCGCCGGCGGCTGGCCGTAGGTCTTGAATTTCTCGATGACGGTTTGGACCTGCGCGTCCGTGAGGATGTTCGGCTTGCCGATCTGCAGCGCGCGCCAGTACTGCGCCGCAAGCGTCTCCACCTCCACCGCCAGCCACATCGCCTTCTTGAGATCGGGTCCAAGCACGATCATCCCATGATTGGCCAAGAGGCACGCCGAGCGGCCCTTCAGAGCCTTCAGTGCCGCGTCGGCCAACTCCTGTGTCCCATAGGTGATGTAAGGAACACAGGGGATGCGGCTGCCGCCTGTGGCCGCGATCATGTAATGCACGGCCGGGATCTCCAGCCCGCAGCAGCCGAGCGTGGTCGCGAACATGGAATGCGTATGCACCACCGAGCCGACCTCGGGGCGCGCCCTCAGGATGCTGGTGTGGAAGCGCCATTCGCTCGACGGCTTCAGGCCGCCCTCGTGGCTGCCGTCCAGGCGCATCAGGACGATGTCGGAGGGCTTCATCTCGTCATAGGGGACGCCCGACGGGGTGATCAGCAGCCCCTCCTCCACCCGCAGGCTGACATTGCCGGAGGTGCCTTGATTGATGCCCCGGGCATTCATCCCGATGCAGGCCGAGATGATCTCGCGCCGCAGCGCCTGATGCTTCATGAAACATGCTCCATCTGGTTCAGCGCGATGGGTCCTGGACGAGGATCTCGATCGGCATGGCGGCGAGTACGGCGACGAGCGGCGCATCGGGCCGGCGATCGGTGACCAGATGGGTCACCCGATCGAAGTTCTCGACGCGCACCGGCGCGAATCGGTTGAACTTGGTGTGGTC
>DATIDB010000343.1:0-2307 GCA_035456545.1 Alphaproteobacteria bacterium
CGCGCGGCGCTCGGCCGCGGCCTCGCCATCGACTCTTTCGCGCCGCGGCTCTCCTTCTTCTTCGCGATCGGCATGAACTTCTTCATGGAGATCGCCAAGCTGCGCGCGGCGCGGCTCCTATGGGCAAAGCTGATGCGCGGCTTCGATCCGAAGAATCCGGCGAGCCTCGCGCTTCGCACGCATTGCCAGACCTCGGGCGTGAGTCTCACCGAGCAGGATCCCTACAACAACGTGATCCGCACCACGATCGAGGCCATGGCGGCGATTTTGGGCGGCACCCAGTCGCTGCACACCAACGCGCTCGACGAGGCCCTCGCGCTGCCGACGCCGTTCTCGGCGCGGATCGCGCGCAACACGCAGCTCATCCTCGCCGAGGAGACCGGCATCCCCCGCGTCGTCGATCCCTTGGGCGGCAGCTACTATGTCGAGGCGCTGACCCATAGCCTCGCCGCCGAGGCCGAGACGCTGATCGGAGAAGTGGAGGCGCTGGGGGGCATGACCCGAGCGGTCGAGGCCGGCATGCCGAAGCTCAAGATCGAGGAGGCGGCCGCGCGCCGGCAGGCGCGGATCGACCGCGGCGAGGAAGCGATCGTCGGCGTCAACAAGTACCGCGCCGAGGAGCCGGGCGAGGCGGTCGAGCTGCTCGACATCGACAACACCAAGGTCCGCGCGCAGCAGATCGAGCGGCTGAGGAGGGTGCGGGCAAGCCGCAACCCGGCCAAAGTGGAGGCGGCGCTTCGGGCGCTTACGGAAGGAGCGCAAAACGAAGAGGCCAATCTCCTGGCGCTCTCGATCGAGGCGATGCGCGCCCGCGCCACGGTCGGCGAGATCTCCGATGCGCTGGAGGCGGTCTTCGGCCGACACCGCGCGACGACGCGCGCCATCTCGGGGGTATACGGCTCGGCCCTTGCGGGCGATGAAGCCTTCGGCCGCATCCGAGAGGAGGTCAGGCAATTCGCGCGCGAGGAGGGGCGGCGGCCGCGCATCCTCGTCGTCAAGCTGGGCCAGGACGGTCATGACCGCGGCGCCAAGGTGATCGCCACCGCTTTCGCCGATCTCGGTTTCGACGTCGATATCGGCCCCTTGTTCCAGACGCCGGAGGAGGCCGCGCGCCAAGCCGTCGAGAACGACGTGCACCTCATCGGCGTGTCCTCGCAGGCGGCCGGGCACAAGACGCTGGTGCCGCAGCTTGTGCAGTCGCTGAAGGAGCAGGGGGCCGGCGACATCCTGGTGATCTGCGGCGGCGTCATCCCGCCGAAGGACCACGCATTCTTGAAGGAAGCGGGCGTCGCCGCGATCTTCGGCCCCGGGACCCATATCCCGAGCGCCGCGGGGGAGGTGCTGGCGTTGCTGCGCGGGCAGAAGTCAGACGTCAGAATTCAGAAGTCAGAGGTGGACTGACTCCGACTGCAGTTGTCTGACTTCTGTCTTCTGTCTTCTGACTTCTGAATCAGAACAGCCCGACCACCTGGTTCTTCTCGTCCAGCTTGATCGAGTTGGCCGAGGGCACGCGCGGCAGGCCGGGCATCGTCATGATCTCGCCGCAGATCACGACGATGAACTCCGCGCCGTTCGAGAGCCGCACCTCGCGGATCGGTACGACGTGGTTCGAGGGCGCGCCCTTCAGGTTCGGGTCGGTCGAGAAGCTGTACTGCGTCTTGGCGATGCAGACCGGGTAGTGCCCGTAGTTCTTCTGCAGCTCCTTGAATTGATCGCGCACCTTCTGGTCGGCGATGATGCCCTGCGCGTGATAGAGCCGCTGGGCGATGGTGCGCACCTTGTCCCAGAGCGGCAGGTCGTCCGGGTAGAGCGTGCGGAAATTCGAGCGACCGCTCTCGGCCAGCTCCACGACGTGCCGGGCCAACCTCTCGGTGCCCTTGCCGCCCTCGGCCCAATGCGTGCATTCCATCGCCATCACGCCGAGCTCGGCGCAGATCTGCTCGACGGCGCGCAGCTCGGCGTCGGTGTCGGTGATGAAGCGGTTGATGGCGACGACCGCGGGCACGCCGAAATGGCCGACATTCTCCACATGCCGGGCGAGATTGGCGGCGCCCTTCTTCACTGCCTCGACATTCTCCTTCCCCAAATCCTCCTTGGCGACGCCGCCATGCATCTTGAGCGCGCGCACGGTGGCGACGACCACGGCGGCGGCCGGCTTGAGGCCGGCCTTGCGGCATTTGATGTCCATGAACTTCTCGGCGCCGAGATCGGCCCCGAACCCGGCCTCGGTCACGACATAGTCGGCGAGCTTGAGGGCCATCTTGGTGGCCAGCACCGAATTGCAGCCATGGGCGATATTTGCGAAGG
>DATIDB010000344.1:0-2552 GCA_035456545.1 Alphaproteobacteria bacterium
CGCTCTGGGCGCGGTGCAATGGCTCGACATGGCGCGCATCGTGCGCGGCCAGACCTTGAGCCTCAAGCGCAAGGAGTTCATCGAGGCGGCGCACGCCTCGGGAGTTTCCGCCTTCAACATCGTCCGCCGGCACATCATCCCGAACACGCTGGGGCCGGTGGTGATCTACATCACGCTGACCGTTCCCTCCGTCATCCTGACGGAAAGCTTCATCAGCTTCCTCGGGCTCGGCGTGCAGGAGCCCCAGACGAGCTGGGGCGTGCTGATCTCCGAGGGCGCCCGCGTCATGGAGACCGCCTGGTGGGCGCTGATCTTCCCCGCGATCTTCCTCGGCACGACCCTGTTCTGCTTCAATTTCATCGGCGACGGGTTGCGCGACGCGCTCGACCCGAAGGACCGCTAAAGAGCCATGGACGCCGCCGCGCCGATCCTCGAAGTCGACGGGCTGAACGTCCGCTTCTCCACGCCCGAAGGCGTGGTCGAGGCGGTCAACGGCGTGAGCTTCGGCGTCGACGCGGGCGAGACGGTCGGCATCGTCGGCGAATCGGGATCGGGTAAAAGCCAGGTCTTCATGACCGTCATGGGCCTGCTTGCCACCAACGGCCGGGCCTCGGGCAGCGCGCGATATCGTGGGGCCGAGCTCCTTACCATGCCGAGGAAGGAGCTGAACGCCATCCGCGGCGGGCGCATGGCGATGATCTTTCAGGACCCGATGACCTCGCTCAACCCCTACCTGACGGTGCGCCGGCAGCTCACCGAGGTGTTGATCCAGCACAAGGACATGTCCGGCCGCGACGCCCTCGACGCCTCGATCGAGATGCTGGACCGCGTGCGCATCCCCGAGCCGGAGAAGCGCATCCACCAGTATCCCCACGAATTCTCCGGCGGCATGCGCCAGCGCGTGATGATCGCCATGGCGATGCTGTGCAGGCCGGACCTCCTCATCGCCGACGAGCCGACGACCGCCCTCGACGTCACCATCCAGGCGCAGATCATCGAGCTGATGAAGGAGCTGAAGGAGACCTCGCGCGCGGCCATCGTGCTCATCACCCACGATCTCGGCGTCGTCGCCGGCCTCTCCGACCGCGTCATGGTCATGTATGCGGGGCGCATCGTCGAGACCGGCTCGGTGCGCGACATCTTCTACGATCCGCAGCACCCCTACACCAAGGGACTGCTGAACTCGATGCCGCGTCTGGACGAGGCGCGCGCCGAAGCGCTGCAGACCATTTCCGGTCAGCCGCCGAATCTGCAGCGTCTGCCGCCGGGCTGCCCCTTCCGGCCCCGCTGCTCCTATGCCTTCGACCGTTGCGAGAGCGAGCTGCCGCCCCTCAGGCCCATCGGCGAGGCGGGTCGGGCGAAGGCCTGCCATCTGGAGCGGCTGCCATGAGCGATGCGGCCCTTCTGTCGGTGCGCGATCTGAAGGTGCATTTCCCGGTGCGGGTCGGCGGGCTCCTCGGCCGGATCGTGCCGGTGAAGGCGGTGGACGGGGTCAGCTTCGATTTGAGGCCCGGCGAGACCCTGGGGGTGGTGGGCGAGTCCGGCTGCGGGAAATCGACGCTCGGGCGGGCCATCCTGCAGCTCATCCCGCCGACCGGCGGAACCGTGCTCTGGCTGGGCGAGCGGATCGAGGGGCTCTCTCAATCCCAGATGCGCGCCAAGCGCGAGGACATGCAGATCATCTTCCAGGATCCCTGGGCCTCGCTCGATCCGCGCATGACCATCGGCGACATCATCGCCGAGCCCTTGCGCACCTTCCAGCCGAAGCTCGGCCGCAAGGAGGTGCGCGCGCGCATCGAGGACATGCTGGCCAAGGTCGGCCTCTCGCCGCATATGATCAACCGCTATCCGCACGAGTTCTCCGGCGGGCAGTGCCAGCGCATCGGCGTCGCCCGCGCGATGATCCTCAAGCCCCGCCTCATCGTCTGCGACGAGCCGGTCTCCGCGCTCGACGTCTCGATCCAGGCGCAGATCGTCAACCTCTTGATGGAGCTGCAGCGCGAGTTCGGCCTGTCGCTGATCTTCATCTCGCACAATCTTTCGGTGGTGCGGCATATCAGCCATCGGATCCTGGTGCTCTATCTGGGGCGCGTGATGGAGCTGGCCGACCGCGACCAGCTCTACCGCAACCCCCGCCACCCCTATACCCAGGCGCTGGTCTCGGCGGTGCCGATCCCGGACCCCGATCTCGAGCGGCAGAAGGAGCGCATCGTGCTCTCGGGCGACCTGCCCTCGCCCTTGGCGCCGCCCTCGGGCTGCGTCTTCCGCACGCGCTGTCCCTACGCGACCGCGATTTGCGCCGAGGATGTCCCGCCGCTCGACCTCATCGAGTCGGGGCATCAGGCGGCATGCCATTGGTGGCGAGAGATCGCGGCCGGCGAGAAGGAGATGACGGGGCCGCTCGGCGGCGCCCCCGTGGCGGCAGACGGCGTCCATCCCCTCCCACGCCCCTAAAACGCTTCACAAGCCGGCCCGCCGGCCGCAAACTGCGGCCGTTCCGCTCGGGGAGGTTGGAGGCGATGCCCAGCTATGCCGAAACCCATGCCAGGTCC
>DATIDB010000345.1:0-5365 GCA_035456545.1 Alphaproteobacteria bacterium
CGGCTCCAGCGCTCCAGCTCCTCTTCGAGGATCGCCGTGGCCGCGGCCACGGCCCGATCGCGCCGCGCGCGACCGCCTTCGGCGATCCGCTCCAAATCCTCGAGCGCATAGAGGAACGCATCCTCCAGATCGTCAACTTCCGGCGCGACATCGCCGGGAACGCCGAGGTCGATCAGAAGCATCGGTCGCCGGCGGCGTCGACGGAGGGCCGCGTCCACCGCCTCGCGCCCCAGCACGGGACCGCTCGAGGCCGCGGCCGCGATCACGATATCGGCATGGTCCAGCGCCGAGGCAAGCTCCGCGACCGGGCGGTGTCGCGCGCCGAGCTCCTTCGCGAACGCGCCGCCGCGCGCGGGCGATGCGCTCGCCACCCACAGGTCGCGGAGCCCATGCGCCTGCAGCGCGCGCGCGATGACCGCGCCCATTTCGCCGAAGCCGATCAGGAGCGCCTGCGCCGCGGAGAGCTCGCCATGAAGATTGCGGGCGAGCTTGGCGGCGACCGCCGCCAGGGAGACGGGTTGCTCCGCCAGCTCGGTTTCGCTGCGCACGCGCTTGGCGGCCGCATAGGCGGCCTGAAGGCAGGCGTCCAAGTCCGGCCCGATGCGGCCCGCTTCGGCGGCAAGACGATGGGCCGCCTTCACTTGACCCAGGACCTGAGGCTCCCCGACCACCATGCTGTCGAGCGAGGACGCGACGCTGAAGAGGTGGCGCAGCGCCGGCGCACCGACGAGCCTGTAGGCATGCGGCTCCGCCAGGCTGAACCCGAGGCCCGCCCGCTCGGCGAGCTGCGCAAGCGCCGCCTCCGCCGCCGCGGCCGGTGAAGCGGCGGCGCCGAGGACTTCGACCCGGTCGCAGGTCGCCAGCACCAGCGCCTGGGCGATCCCTGCCGCGCCGAGCCGGCGCAGGAGTTCCTCCCGGCCGCCCGCCAGCTCGTCGGTCAGAATGCGGTCGCGCAACTCGGCGGGCGCTGTGCGGTGGGAGAGGCCGGCGACGAACAGTTCCGGTTGCTCTTGCTCCGCCGGCGGAAAGTCCAAATCGGGCCGATCGGCCATGGCCGCGAAGCCCTATAGGAAACGGGAGAGGCGCTCCTCGATCGAGGAGAGGGGCGCCTCTTCCTGCGCGCCCGTGTCGAGATCGCGGAGCGTCGCCGCGCCTTTCGCCAGCTCGTCCTCGCCGAGGATGATCGCGGCGCGGGCCTTCAGCTTGTCGGCGCGCTTCAGCCGCTTTCCGAGATTGCCGGAATAGCCGAGCTCGACCGCAAATCCGGCGCGCCGCAACCGCTCCGCCAGGGCCAGGGCGGGGATCTCCGCGGCCGCGCCGACCGGCACGACGGCGATCGGCCGCGCCGGCGCCGCAGGCTCCGCGATCATGAGAGCGATGCGCTCGATCCCTCCAGCCCAGCCGATGCCGGGAGTCGGCGGGCCGCCCATCTCCGCGACGAGGCCGTCGTAGCGGCCGCCCGCCATCACCGTCTTCTGCGCGCCCAGCTCCTCGGCCGTGAATTCGAAGGCGGTATGGCCGTAGTAATCGAGGCCGCGCACCAGCCTTGGATTGACCTGGTAACGGATGCCGAGCGCGTCGAGGCCGCCGGTGACCGACGCGAAGAACCCGCGCGCGGCGGGCGTGAGATGGTCGGAATAAAGCGGCGCCTCGGCGACGATGCGCCGGTCGCCCTCGTCCTTGGAATCGAGGATGCGAAGCGGATTGCGCTCCAACCGCGCCCGGCTGTCCTCTGAGAGCCGATCGCGGAACGTCTCGAGATACCCGACCAGCACGCCCCGATAGGCTTGGCGGCTTTCCGCATCGCCAAGGGTATTGATCTCTAAGACCGTTCTATCGAGCACGCCGAGCTCGCGCAGGATGGCCGCGCCGCAGGCGATCACCTCGACATCCGCCGAGGGCTGCGCCACGCCGAGGAGCTCGATGCCGATCTGGTGGAACTGGCGCATCCGTCCCTTCTGCGGCCGCTCGTAGCGGAACATCGGCCCGGCATAGAAGAACTTGAGCGGAAGCTCCTGCGCGAGGCCGTTCGAGACGACCGCGCGCGCCACCCCCGCCGTCCCTTCCGGGCGCAAGGTCAGCTCCTCGCCGCCCTTGTCGGTGAAGCTGTACATCTCCTTGGTGACGACATCGGAGGTGTCGCCAAGCGAGCGTCGAAACACCTCGGAGAACTCGAAGATGGGCGTTGCCATCTCGCGGTGGCCATAGCGCAGCGCCACCTCGCGCGCGGTCTCGATCACCGCGCGATGGCGCGCCGCCTCCGCCGGCAGGATGTCATGCGTGCCGCGGACCGGCTGGAGCGGGGTATTGGCGCGCTTTGCGGCGGGTTGCATCGGGTGCTGTTGCGAAATGCGGCGAGGCTGATGGCGATTTCTTGGCGATCGACTCAAGCCTATACGCGATGCACGCCGCGATACGCAACCGGCCCACTTTCCGAGCCGGCTCCCGGCCTGTAGACCAACGGTTGACAAGTCCAAGGTGTTACTCAACTTCCGCAATATTTTTGGGGGACGGCTCGAACGAGGCACGGGGGGGGGCGCGCCGACGGCCATCCGCCCGGGTGAGGTGCTCCGGGAAGCCAGTCGTCCCGGCGAGGGGCAAGAGTGTGTCGAGCCCTGAACGAGCGGCGCCTTCATCGACACGCGAAGCGCCGTTCCATCCCGCGGTCAGGACGAACCAGGGCGCCCGCCCCGACGCTTAGAGCGGCTTCGCCATCGAGATATAGGTCGGCTGCGAATAGCCGGGGTGCCGCTCCTCCCTCACGAAACGGAAGCCGAGGCGCTCGAAGAACGCGATGTTCTCCCCCAGCGCGATGCGCACGCCGAGCGACATCGCGGCGCATCCCCGCTCGCGCGCCAGCTCTTCCGCCCGGGCCATCAGCCGGCGGGCGAGGCCGCGCCGCCGCCATTGGGGGACGACCGCCAACCGGCCGACATAGAGCTCGCCCGGGCTGTTGAAGGTGGTCAGCACGCAGCCGATCATCCGCTCGCGCGTCTCGGCGACAAAACCGAGACCGGTCGCCAGGCGCTTGCCGATGCTCTCGCCCGTCTCCGAGAGCGCGCTTGGGGTCGGATGGATCCGCCCGCGATAGGGCTCGAAGGCGGACAGGATGAGGGCGGCAATCGCTTCGGCATCGGCCGCCTCGGCGGGTCGGATTGAGACTGGGGTCTCGGCGGTCACAAGAAGTCTCGCTAAAGGCCCTTGCGCATTTCGATCATCACCGTATCGGGCCTCGCCTCATGGCCGTGCCGGCCGGTCTCTCGGAAACCAAGTCGCTCGAACAGCGCAAGGTTCTGCGCCAGCACCTCGCGCACCCGCAGCGTGAGCGCGTGCACGCCCTCTCGGCGCGCCTCGTCCTCGGCGAGGGCGACCATGCGCGCGGTGATGCCGGAGCCGCGCTTCTCCGGGACCACCGAGACGCGGCTGAGGAACAACGCATCGCCCTTGCGCTCGATGAACATCGCCCCGACGGGAGCGCCCTCGATGAAGGCGAGCGCGATCGGCCCCAGCTCCAGATGCGCGCGCACGGAGGCCTCGGTTTCGCCGAGCGCCCCCGGAGGCGGCTGGAGGACGCCATCGTAATCGGCGAAGGCGCGCTGCAGCACCTTGACGACGGCGGCGCGGTCGGCAAGCCGGGCGCGCCGCACCTCGATGACGGGCGCCGCCGAGGACGCCGGCGCGACGGCGGGTTCTATCTTAGTCTCGAGCATAGCCGACCGCCTTCAGGGAATGCCGGATCTCGTCGAGGATCGCCGGATCGTCGATGGTCGCGGGCATGCGGTATTCCTGCGCATCCGCGATCTTCTGCATGGTTCCGCGCAGGATCTTGCCCGAGCGTGTCTTCGGCAGCCGCTTGACCACGGTCGCGGTCTTGAAGGCGGCAACGGGGCCGATCCGCTCGCGCACCAGCTTGACCACATCCGCCTCGATCTCGGCGGGCGGGCGCTTCACCCCGGCCTTGAGCACCAGGAACCCCAGCGGCACCTGGCCCTTGATCGAATCGCCGACGCCGATCACCGCACATTCCGCGACATCGGGATGAGAGGCCAGCACCTCCTCCATCGCGCCGGTCGAGAGGCGATGGCCGGCGACGTTGATGATGTCGTCCGTGCGCGCCATGACATAGACGTAGCCGTCCTCGTCGATCATCCCGGCATCGGCGGTCTCATAGAAGCCGGGGAAGCGGTCGAGATAGGACTTGCGGTAGCGCTCATCGGCGTTCCAGAGCGTCGGCAGCGTGCCGGGCGGCAGCGGCAGCTTGCAGACCAAGGCGCCGATCGCGCCCGGCGCCGCTTCTTTCCCTTGCGCATCCAGCACGCGCACGTCCCAGCCGGGCACCGCCTTGGTCGGCGAACCGTGCTTCACGGGCAGAGGCTCGATGCCCATGCAGTTCGCGGCGATCGCCCAGCCGGTCTCGGTCTGCCACCAGTGATCGATCACCGGCACCTTTAGGCGCTCTTCCGCCCAGCGCAGCGTGTCGGGATCGGAGCGCTCGCCGGCGAGGAAAAGGGTGCGGAAATGCCGGAGGTCGTATTTGCCGATTTCGCGGCCGTCCGGGTCCTCCCGCTTGATGGCGCGGAAGGCGGTCGGCGCGGTGAACAGCGCCTTGATCCTGTGCTGGGAGATGACGCGCCAGAAAGCGCCCGCATCGGGCGTGCCGACCGGCTTGCCCTCATAGAGGATGGTCGTACAGCCATGCAGGAGCGGCGCGTAGACGATGTAGGAGTGCCCGACCACCCAGCCGACATCGGAGGCCGCCCAGAACACCTCGCCCGGCTCCATGCCGTAGATCGCCTTCATGGTCCAGTTGAGCGCGACGGCGTGGCCGCCATTGTCGCGCACCACGCCCTTGGGCTGACCGGTGGTGCCGGAAGTGTAGAGGATATAGAGCGGGTCGGTCGCCTCGACCGGAACGCAGTCGGCCGGCCGCGCCCGCGCCATCGCCTCCTCCCAGTCGAGGTCGCGCCCGGGATCGAGCGCGGCCTGGGCCTGCGGCCGCTGCAGGACGATGCAGCGCTCGGGCTTGGCCGCGGCGAACTGGATGGCCTCGTCGAGGAGCGGCTTGTATTGCACGATCCGGCCCGGCTCGAGCCCGCAGGAGGCCGAGACGATCACTTTCGGCTTGGCGTCGTCGAGCCGGGTGGCCAGCTCGCGCGCAGCGAAGCCGCCGAACACGACCGAATGAACGGCGCCGATGCGCGCGCAAGCGAGCATCGCGATCGCCGCCTCGGGGATCATCGGCATGTAGAGGACGACGCGGTCGCCCTTGCCGACGGCGAGGCCCGTCAGCACGCCGGCGAAGCTTGCGACCAGATCGCGCAGCTCGGCGAAGGTGAAGCCGCGGATCTGCCCGGTCATCGGGCTG
>DATIDB010000346.1:0-7690 GCA_035456545.1 Alphaproteobacteria bacterium
AAGGAAGGCACGACCGAGATCGAGCCGGGCCTGGCGGAAAAGTGGGAAGTGTCCGACGACGGACTCACCTACACCTTCCATCTGCGCAAGGGCGTGAAGTTCCATTCCAACAAGAACTTCAAACCAAGCCGCGGGCTGACCGCCGACGACGTGGTGTTCTCCTTCGAGCGGCAGTGGAAGGCCGACCACCCGATGCGCGGCACGGGCTCCTACGAGTACTTCGACAGCATGGGCATGGGTCCGTCGCTGAAGTCGATCGACAAGGTCGACGACCACACGGTCCGCTTCGTCCTCAATGCGCCCAACGCGCCGTTCCTGTCCAACCTCGGCATGGATTTCGCCTCCATCTCCTCCAAGGAGTATTACGAGGCGATGCAGAAGGCCGGCACGCTCGACAAGGCCGATCTGGAGCCGGTCGGGACCGGGCCGTTCATGGTGGTCGACTATCAAAAGGACGCGGTGATCCGCTATAAGGCCAATCCCGACTACTTCGCCGGCAAGCCGAAGATCGACGATCTGATCTTCGCGATCACGCCGGACGCGGCGGTGCGCTACGCCAAGCTGAAGAGCGGCGAGTGCCACGTCATGCCCTATCCGGCGCCGGCCGACCTCAAGGCGATGAAGGCCGACAAGGACCTCCAGGTCTTGGAGCAGGAGGGCCTGAACGTCGGGTATCTCGGCCTCAATGTCGAGCATGAGCCGCTCGGCAAGAAGGAAGTGCGCCAGGCGATCAACCACGCGATCAACCGCGACGCGATCCTCGAGGCCGTCTACCAGGGCGCCGGCAAGAAGGCGAAGAACCCGATCCCGCCGACGATCTGGTCCTACAACGACGCCGTGAAGGATTACGACTACAATCCCGACAAGGCCAAGGAGCTGCTGAAGAAGGCGGGCGTGAGCAACGTCAAGCTGACGCTCTGGGCGATGCCGGTGCAGCGTCCCTACAATCCGAACGCAAAGCTGATGGCCGAGATGATCCAGGCCGACCTCAAGAAGGTCGGGATCGAGACCGAGATCGTCACCTTCGAATGGGGCGAGTACCTGAAGCGCTCCAAGGAAGGCCAGCACGACATGGTCCTGCTCGGCTGGACGGGCGACAACGGCGACCCGGACAACTTCCTGCAGGTGCTGCTCGGCTGCGCCGCGGCCAAGGACGGCACCAACCGGGCCCGCTGGTGCAATCAGAAGTTCGAGGACCTGACGCTGAAGGCGCAGAAGACCGCCGATCAGGCGGAGCGGACCAAGCTCTACGAAGAGGCGCAGGTCGTCTTCAAGGAAGAGGCGCCCTGGGTCACCATCGCGCATTCGGTGGTGTTCATGCCGATGCGCAAGGAGGTGGTCGGCTACAAGGTGTCGCCGCTCGGCCACCACGCCTTCACGAATGTCGACTTGAAATAGCCGCCTGGCGGCTAACCCATGGGGGAGCGGACATCCGCTCCCCCTTTCTTCTTTAGACAATCCGATCGATGCTGCGGTTCATCGTCACCCGCGCCGCGCTGATCATCCCCACCTTCATCGGGGTGACGCTGCTCGCCTTCGCGATGATCCGGCTGGTGCCGGGCGATCCGATCGAGCTGCTCGCCGGCGAGCGCGGCATCAGCGCCGAACGCCACGCCAAGCTTATGGCCGAGTACGGCTTCGACAAGCCGCTCCTGGTGCAGTACGCGGTCTATGTCGCCGAGGTGCTGCAAGGCGATCTCGGGCAATCGATCTCCACGCGCCAGCCCGTGCTCGAGGAATTCGCGGCGCTCTTCCCGGCGACGGTGGAGCTGAGCTTCTGCGCCATGCTGTTCGCCATGGTTCTGGGACTGCCCGCCGGGATAGTGGCGGCGCTCAAGCGCGGCAAGGCGCCCGACCATGTCGTGATGGGGGCCTCGCTCACCGGCTATTCGATGCCGATCTTCTGGTGGGGCCTGCTGCTCATTCTTTTCTTCTCGGTCTATTTGCGCTGGACGCCGGTCTCGGGGCGGATCGCCATCCAGTACTTCTTCGAGCCGGTCACCGGCTTCATGCTCATCGATTCGCTGCTCTCGGGCCAGGAGGGCGCCTTCACCTCGGCGCTGCGCCACCTGATCCTCCCCTCGATCGTGCTGGGGACCATCCCGCTCGCGGTAATCGCGCGCATGACGCGCTCCTCGATGCTGGAAGTGCTGAACGAGGACTATATCCGCACGGCGCGCGCCAAGGGCCTGTCGCCCTGGCGGATCATCAACTTGCACGCGCTCCGCAACGCCCTGATCCCGGTCATCACCGTGATCGGGCTGCAGGTGGGGGCGCTGCTCGCCGGGGCCATCCTGACCGAGACGATCTTCTCCTGGCCCGGCGTCGGCAAGTGGCTGGTCGAATCGATTCGCCGCCGGGACTATCCCATCCTGCAGGGTGGGGTCCTTTTGGTCGCGACGGTGATCATCCTGGTCAATCTGACGGTCGACCTGCTCTACGGCCTGATCAACCCGCGCATCCGCCACGCCCGCTAGCGCCATGACCGTTCAGGCAGCATCCCCCGCCCTCGATGCCGGACAGGCCCAAGCCCCGGCGCGGCCCTTGCGCGAGTTCTGGTATTACTTCAGCGAAAACAAGGGGGCCGTGCTCGGCCTCGCGCTGATCGTGCTGCTGATCCTCGCGGCGATCTTCGCCGACGTGATCGCCCCGCACGACCCGATCGAGCAGTACCGCGACGCCCTCTTGAAGCCTCCGGTCTGGGACGCGGAAGGCTCGAGCCGGTTCCTGCTCGGCACCGATCCGGCGGGCCGCGACATCCTCTCGCGCCTGATCCACGGCACGCGGCTGTCCTTCTTCATCGGCATCATCTCGGTCAGCCTCTCGCTCAGCGTCGGCGTGGTTCTCGGCCTCGCGTCGGGGTTCTTCCGCGGCGTGGTCGACATCGCGATCATGCGCCTGATGGACATCATGCTCGCGCTGCCCTCGCTGCTTCTCGCCATCGTCATCGTGGCGATCCTGGGGCCGGGCCTCGTCAACGCCATGATCGCCATCTCGATCACCTATCTGCCGCATTACGTGCGGCTGATGCGCGCCTCGGTGTTGACCGAGAGCGGCAAGGACTACGTCACCGCCTCGCGCGTCTCCGGGGCGGGCCTCCTCAGGCTGATGTTCGTCGTCGTGCTGCCGAACTGCATGGCGCCGCTGATCGTTCAGGGCACACTGGGCTTCTCCAGCGCCATCCTGGACGCGGCGGCGCTTGGCTTTCTGGGGCTCGGCGCGCAGCCTCCAACCCCGGAATGGGGCTCGATGCTGGCCAGCGCGCTGGAGTTCCTGCAGCGGGCCTGGTGGGTGGTGACCTTCCCGGGCCTGGCCATCCTCATCACCGTTCTGGCTTTCAACCTGATGGGCGACGGGTTGCGCGACGCCCTCGATCCGAAGCTGAAGCGCTGATGGCCCTCGTCGAGATCAAGAATCTGTCCGTCGAGTTCCAATCCGCACGCGGCGCGTTGCGCGCCGTCGACGCCCTTGATCTATCGATCGACGAGCGCGAGGTGGTCGGCGTCGTCGGCGAATCGGGTTCGGGGAAGAGCGTCACCATGCTGGCGCTGATGGGCCTGATCCCCTGGCCCGGCAAGGTCACCGCCGACGCCTTAGCCTTCGATGGGCACGACCTTCTCGGCATGAGCGCGGCACGACGCCGCAGGATCATCGGCAAGGACATTGCGATGATCTTCCAGGAGCCGACGACCAGCCTCAATCCGTGCTTCACCGTCGGCTTCCAGATCATGGAGACCTTGAAGGTGCATGAGGGCGGCAGCCGAGCCGCTCGGCGCGCGCGCACCATCGAGCTCCTGGACCAGGTCGGCATCCCGGACGCGGCCTCGCGGCTCAACGCCTTCCCGCACCAGCTCTCGGGCGGCATGAATCAGCGGGTCATGATCGCGATGGCGATCGCCTGCAATCCGCGCCTCTTGATCGCCGACGAGCCGACCACGGCGCTCGATGTGACCATCCAGGCGCAAATCCTCGACCTCCTCCTGCAGCTCCAGAAGGAGCGCGGCATGGCCCTGGTGCTGATCACGCACGATATGGGGGTGGTCGCCGAGACCGCCGAGCGGGTCATGGTCATGTATGCCGGCCAGGCGGTCGAGCAGCAGCCCGTCGAGACCCTGTTCGCCGATCCGCGCCATCCCTATACAGCCGCGCTCCTCGACGCCCTGCCCGAGCGCAGCGCGGGCAAGCGGCGCCTGGCCACCATCCCCGGCGTCGTGCCCGGCCTCGACGACCGGCCGCGGGGCTGCCTCTTCCATCCGCGCTGCCGCTTCGCGACGGAGCGCTGCGTGCAGGTTCAGCCGGCGCTGGAGCCCGCGCCGCCGGCTCTCGCTCGTTGCCATTATCCCTTGGTGGGCGGCCTCCCGGCAGGGCATCCGGCGATCGAGGCGGTGCGCGCATGACCATCGCGACCCTGCCCGTCCTTGAGGCTCAGGACCTCGCCCGTCATTACGAGATCGGGCGCGGTCTGTTCCGCCAGCCCGCAATCCTCAAGGCGGTCGCGGGGGCGAGCTTCGCCCTTTTCGCGGGGCGCACGCTGGCGGTGGTGGGAGAATCGGGCTGCGGGAAGTCCACCCTCGCCCGCATGGTGACCATGATCGAGCCGCCGACCTCCGGCAGCTTCCGGCTCGACGGGGTGGATGCGGCCAAGGCCGACCGCGACACCCTCAAGCGCCTGCGCGGCAGGGTGCAGATGGTGTTCCAGAACCCCTACGGCTCGCTCAACCCACGCAAGAAGGTGGGCACGATCCTGGAGGAGCCGCTCGCCATCAACACCACGATGACCGCCGCCGAGCGCGAGGCGGCCGCCCGCGAGATGATGGCCAAGGTCGGACTCCGGCCCGAGCAGTACGGGCGCTATCCTCACATGTTCTCTGGCGGCCAGCGTCAGCGCATCGCCATCGCCCGGGCCCTCATGCTGCGGCCGGCGGCCGTCGTCGCCGACGAGCCCGTCTCCGCCCTGGACGTTTCCATCCGCGCGCAGGTCCTCAACCTGATGATGGACCTGCAGCAGGAGCTGAACCTCGCCTATCTCTTCATCTCGCATGATCTGGGAGTGGTCCGGCATATCGCCGACGACGTGATGGTGATGTATCTCGGCCGGGTGGTGGAGCACGGTCCCAAGGAGCGCATCTTCGCCGGGCCCCGCCATCCCTATACCCGGGCGCTCCTGGCCTCGACTCCGGCGGTCGATCCCAAGGACCGCCTGCAGCGCGCCCCCCTGCGGGGCGAGCTGCCCTCGCCGCTCAACCCCCCGCCCGGCTGCGCCTTCCACCGGCGTTGCCCCTTCGCAACACCCTATTGCGCCGAATCGCGCCCGGAATTGCGGGAAGTGGATGGCCGCCTGGTCGCCTGCCATTATGCGGAGACCATAGCGCAGGCGGCCTGATCGTCGGGCCGCGGCGGGCGCCCTTAGGGGGCAAACTGGCCTTTTCGGGCGGGCTGTGGTAATGGCGAAGCCTCGCACGAGGCTGGGCCATGCTCGAGATGGCGGGGGGAACGCCTGTCGAACCGGGGAGACCAGGAACGAATCGGCGGGGGGCTTAGTTTCGGTGCGGTTTCCTGATCTGGTGCATCGCCGATATCGGCGCCGCGGCTTTCGGGCCTGCGCGGCGCTGGCCCTGTTCGCCCTGGCCGGGGGTCTCGGCGGCTGCGCCACCGTCCCCCCGAAGGACAGCCCCGCCTATCAGAACTATGTCGAGCGGAACGATCCGCTCGAGCCGATGAACCGCTATTTTTTCGAGGTCAATCGCGGGCTGGACGAGCTGGTGCTGAAGCCGGCCGCGGCCGCCTACAACGCGGCCCTCCCCAACCCGGTTCAGGATAGCGTGCGGGCCTTCATCAACAACCTGCGCACGCCGATCGTCCTGGCCAACGACCTCATGCAGGGCGAAGGCGACCGGGCCTATATCACGCTTTCCCGCTTCATCGTGAACACCTCCATCGGGCTTCTGGGGGTGTTTGACGTGGCGAGCGAGATCGGTCTCGAATACCACGACGAGGATTTCGGCCAGACCATGGCGGTTGCCGGGATGGGATCGGGGCCCTATCTCATGTTGCCGCTGCTGGGCCCGACCAATCCGCGCGACCTGGTGGGCAAAGTGGTGGACTTCGCCTTCGATCCTTTGACCTATGTCGGCGGGACCGACACGCGGATCGCCCGGACCAGCGTCGACACGGTCGACTACCGCCATCGGAACCGGAAGACCATCGAAGCATTGGAGGAAGGCTCGATCGACTTCTACTCGACGGTGCGTGACGCCTCCCGGCAACGCCGGAAGGACGAAATCCGCAATCGGCGCCCGCAAGACGATCAGACTTCCCCGGGGGTGATCTTTGAAGACGATCAGTAGCGCCGTTTCCCTCGCCCGCCGCGCCGGCGCTCGCGCCTTCGCCGCGGGCTTTCTCATTCTGGCCGTCGCCTGGCAGCCTGCAGGCGCGCAGGATTTCATGTCGGCCAAGGAGCCGGGCGCGTTCATCGACGAGCTGGGCGCGGCGGCGATCCAGCACCTGACCGACAAGACCATCAACTCCGAAGAGCGCCGCAGCCGCTTCCGCGACCTGATGCACAAGGCCTTCAACGTGCCCGGGATCGGCCGCTTCGTGCTGGGGCGGTACTGGAACCAGGCGACGGAGGAGGAGCGGCAGGAATATATGCGCCTGTTCGAGGAGCTGGTGGTGCGCACCTATGCCGACCGCTTCTCGGAGTATTCGGGCGAGAAGTTCGCCGTCGGCAAGGTCCAGCGCGACGCTGAGCGGGCGAATTACGCGACCGTTCTCACCACCATCTCCCGCCCGAACGGCCAATCGGTGCGCGTCGATTGGCGGGTTCGACAGGAGGAAGACCAGAGCTGGCGGGTCGTCGATATCGTGATCGAGGGCGTCAGCATGAGCGTGACGCAGCGCTCGGAATTCGCCTCGGTGATCGAATCGAAGGGCGGCACCGTCAAGGGCCTGATCGACACGCTCCGGCAGAAGGTGCAGGGGGCCTGACGGCTCCAGAAGTCAGAAAACAGAAGTCAGAAGTCAGAAAGGCCCGGCAATGTCCGGGCCTTTCGTCATTCACAAACTCGTTAACTTCCGACTTCTGACTTCTGACTCCTGACTTCTGTCATCTGACAAGCGGTTTGTATTTGATCCGGTGCGGCTGGTCGGCCTCGGCCCCGAGGCGGCGTTTGCGGTCGGCTTCGTAGTCGGCGTAGTTGCCCTCGAACCACACCACCCGGCTGTCGCCCTCGAAGGCGATCATGTGCGTGGCGATGCGGTCGAGGAACCAGCGGTCGTGGCTGATCACGACGACACAGCCCGCGAAATCGAGCAGCGCCTCCTCAAGCGCCCGCAGCGTATCGACGTCGAGATCGTTGGTCGGCTCGTCGAGCAAAAGAACGTTCGCGCCCGATTTCAGCATCTTCGCCAGATGCACACGATTGCGCTCGCCCCCGGAGAGCTGCCCCACCTTCTTCTGCTGGTCGGAGCCTTTGAAGTTGAACCCGGCCACATAGCTGCGGCTCTGCACCTTGCGGCGTCCGAGCTCGATCTCCTGGTTGCCGCCGGAAAGTGCAGAGCCGCAGCTATGTGGCCGGATTCAACTTCAAGGGCTCCGACCAGCAGAAGAAGGTGGGGCAGCTCTCCGGGGGCGAGCGCAACCGGGTGCATCTGGCGAAGATGCTGAAATCGGGCGCGAACGTTCTTTTGC